>JAGVTM010000126.1 GCA_019136785.1 Chloroflexota bacterium
CCCATTTGCCACCTGATTTGCCGCCCCATTCACCTGGGCATAGGTCAGCCGGATCTGTCCATATACCACCGCGTCCCGCTGCGGCGCTTCGCGGGCGCTGTCTTCAAGCAAAACGGCTAAATTCAGCATGGGGGTCTCCTTTGAAAATAGTGGTGACTGGTCAGAGGTTGGCGGCTTTGCCGTTTGTCTCCGCTTCATCTTCTGGCAAGGCTTCTAACGGCGTCGCTTCGGCGCGGGTGATGTCTACGGTCATGATCCCGTCTTCCTGCCCTATGTCTTGCACGGCTTCGCGAGCGATCAGGCGGTTTTGGGCAATGGGGCCTTCCACGTGGATGCGGGCCAGGCTAAAGCCAATGATATTGGCTTCGCCATCTACAATGACGTCCCCTACTGTGCCCACTTTGGTGCCGCCGGGGGTGTCAATGCCCCGTCCCTGCAAATCGCCGCGCCGCAGCCAGCCGGCTGCCGGGGCAAACTGGTTGCTATCTGTTACGGCCTCATCGTTCTTTACCAGGACGGCGTCCAGGCCAAAGACGGCAACGCCCTCGCGGGGGATGAGCAAAGCTTTGCTGCGAAACAGCCCTTCCTTACCCAGATAAATACCCATGATGGTCCTGGCGTCATTGTCCAGGTACAGGTCTTTTACCTCCCCCAACAGCCTCCCTTCTGTCACACTATAGATGGGCTTGCCCACCAAATCTTTGCCCAGGCGCATTGCTTTCTCCTTTCAGGGAATGGGGATCAAAGGCGCAGAACAGCGCCGCCGCGGCTGGATCAACCGCTCTGGCAGCGCGCGCCATCTCATTATCTGCCGATTATAGTCCGATCCGCATTGCTGGTAAAGTAGCATACACCAGTACAGCAATTCTCAATTTGGATGGGTTTGTGCAGGCTGAGTAGCCAGAATGAGATTTGCTAAACAGATCTCCTTCCCTGGCAATGGCAGCGGTGAACGGGCTATAATGGGGGAAGAGATATGGCGAAGATAAACGCCTGAAGTGGTTATCACCCGTCGCAAAGGATCTTTCGTATGTTCTCCAGCCTTAACCCGCACGTGTTGCGTTTGCAGTTTCCTTCGTTACAGCAAGAGATTAACGGTCAGCCCGCTATGTTCCTGGATGGGCCAGGCGGCACGCAGACGCCAGTGGGCGTTATCGAAGCCATGTCGGAGTATTTGCTGCGGGATAACAGCAACCAGGGGGGGCGGTTTGCCACGAGCCAGCGCACGGACGGCTTATTGGCGGCGGCGCGCCAGGCGGCGGCGGATTTCTTGAACGCGCAGCGCCCGCAAGAGATCGTCTTTGGCGCTAACATGACCTCGCTGACGTTTCACTTTAGCCGCGCCCTCAGCCAGACGTGGCAGGCGGGGGATGAGATTGTCGTCACGCGGCTGGATCATGATGCCAATATCTCCCCCTGGCTGCTGGCGGCGCGAGATCGGGGGGTAGCCGTGCGCTGGTTGGACTTTCACGCGGAGGATTGCACGCTGGCATTGGAAGAGCTGCCACGCCTGTTAACGGAGAAAACGCGGCTGGTAGCGGTGACTTATGCTTCAAATGCGGTGGGCAGCATTACGGATGTGGCGCGGGTGGTGCGGCTGGCTCAGGCGGCGGGGGCGCAGGTGTACGTGGATGCAGTGCATTATGCGCCGCACGGGCCGATTGACGTGCAGGCGCTGGCGTGCGATTATCTGGTGTGCTCCCCATACAAGTTTTTTGGACCGCACAGCGGCATTCTTTATGGCAAGTACGACCATCTGGCGTCGCTGGCGGCGTATAAGGTGCGCCCGGCGTCTAGCCAGCCGCCGGGCAAGTGGGAAACGGGCACGCCGAATTTTGAGGGGATTGCCGGCATTCGCGCCGCTATCCACTATCTGGCAACCATTGGCGAACTGTACGCCGGGCCTGACCTGCCCCATCTATCGGCTTACAGCGGCGACCGCCGCCATTTGAAGACGGCCCTGCACCTCATCCAACAGCACGAAGCCGCCCTTAGCTTGCGTTTCTTGCGGGGGGCTGCCGGCATCCCCGGCCTGCGCGTCTACGGCATCACCGACGTCGAACGCCTGGAGGAACGCACGCCCACCTTTGCCGTCAGCCTGACTGGATACACGCCGCAGCAGCTTGCACAAAGGCTGGCGGAGCAGGGTATCTTCGTTTGGGACGGTCATTACTATGCCGTCGCCGTGATGGAGCGTTTGGGGCTGCTCGACCAGGGCGGGCTGGTACGCATCGGCTTCGTGCATTACAACATCGCCGCCGAAGTAGACAGGCTGCTGCAAACGTTAGCCGATTTGACGCCATAGCGTTCCAGACTACAAAAGTCTTTGAGACTTTTGTCGTCTTTCTGCCGAAGATTTTCTACTTCTGCGCCGCTACTAACTCCGTTAACAACTCAGCGTGCGGCGGCACCAGCACGACTTCACCATTCCCTTTCAGCACGTTTTCCGTCTCCAAAATCTCGAACATGGCTTTGGCGACTTCAGGGTCTTCGCCAATCTTTTGCAGCGCCGCGCCGACGATCTCCGGGCGCATGGCGTTAGCCCGCGCAAACTCCACTGCCGCCCGCAGCTCCGCGGAACTGGTGATGACGCTGACGCGGTTGGCGCCATCCTGGCGGATGGCAGAGGTCACCTGGCGCAGGCGGTTCACCACTTTTTCTTCGATTTGCTTGATCATGGTATGGTCGCGGAAATGCACCTTGCGAATGTAGACGGAACCGAGTTTGTAGCCCCACTCATGCGACTTGGGGGACACCTCTGCCCGCACCGCCCGGCTCATCACGTGCCGCGTGGCTAACATATCGTCCAGGCGCATGTTGCTCAAGGTGCGCACGGTGGCGCTGCTGACGTTGGCAGACAGCGAGCCGCGCGGATCGGTGTTCTTAAACAGGTAAGCCACGGGATCGCTGATGAACATTTCGTACCAGACGCCAATGCCCATGGGCGCGCCTTCTTCGGAATTGACGGGCAAACTACGCAGGTATTGCTGATCCAGGCGCATATCCAGCACGTGCCGCTTGCCAAACCAGTTGACGATCAGGGCGCTGGGGCCCAGCTTTAGCCACAGCAACTGCAGACCTGGCTCTTGCAGCACGCCAACTACTTTGCCAAACAACACATAGACGTGGCAAGTGCCTTCCTGCACCACGGCGTAGACGCCAAACATGCGCAGGAACCAACGGAAGATGGGTTCGCCGAAGAGAAGAACGACGAACGTGATCGCCGCCGCGGAAAGAATGGACAGCAAAGCGCTCATTTCGACACCTCCATAATCACGCGGCGCGCTTTGGTGTACAGTTCCAGGCGCACGTTGCGCAGATAGGCATTCAGCACATCTGGGCCACTCTGTTTTAGCTCGCCTAACTGGGCCGCCAGCATATTCAGCGGCTCCACTTCCGCCTGCGCTTTCAGCGTCTCAATCTCTACGGCGCGCTTCGACTGCACAATGGTCTGGTCAGCTTTGGCTTTCGCCAGGCTGATGTCCGACGAGACCTCATTGTGCGCCGTGTTGATGGCTGCCAGGGCGGACTCAACTTCATGCGGCGGGTCAATGCCGGTGATCAATGAGGCATCAAATTCAATGCCATAGCGGGCGGCGGCCGAAGCGCATTCCCGTTCCATGTAGTCGTTGATTTCGTTCAGGTTCTTGCGCAAGTCGTTAATAGAAACGCCTACCAGCAAGTCGCTGTCTACTTCCTCGTCCGATTCCAGCAGCCCGCTGCCGTCAGGAGACTCAAAGCTGGCAATGCGTTCGCGCAAGATAGCCACGAAATAGCCCATGACGTGCACGACCGGGTTCTTGACGCCAAACATATAGGCATACAGGTTGCGCTCGCAGACACGATAGCGGATTTGCCCGGTCAAGCCGATGTTAAGCTGGTCTTTGGTGACTGCTTCCAGGATGGTCCCGTTCTGGTTGGCGGTGGGCGTTTCCAGGTCCATAGCCATGTTGATGGTCTCGGTGGCTACGGAGACTTTGTAAATGCGCTCCCAGGGCCATTTGAAATAGGGGCCGCCAGGTTGAATGACGCGCACCTGGGGGTAAATGTATCGCTCTTTGTCTTTCTCGTTGAGAAAGTCGGCGATGGGGTCTTCCAGGGTGGTGGCTTTGCCCAGGCGCACGGCGCGGCCAAAGCGGGTTTTAACGGCGCGTTCGTTTTGGTCTACGGTGTAGAAGCTGGTGAGGATGTAGCGGAGCATAAACCAGCCTACAAATCCGAGGAAAACGCCAATGACAATTTCGGACATTTTGGGGAAACCTCCTTTGAGAACAGTGGTGAGTGGTCAGAAGTTGGTGTGGTTGGTGGTTGAGATTTTCATTCGTTTTGTAACCGTTACGAAGATACCGCAAAATGGCGCGAGCGGCTAGATTCTGCATATACCTGGCGGTTGTTTTGTGCTATAATGTATGACGCAGTGAGTCATAAACTATGGGTATGGTACTCACGGCAGAGACGTAAAGAACGCCAGGGGTCTCTGGTATTTCCTGGAGGGGCCTGACGGTTAGCGGTGTCGGGTCTTATGCGTAATGACGTCTATTGTTCATTTGTCCAGAAATGGAGGAAAAAATGGAAACAACGTTGACGAAACCCTCGAACTGGTTGAAACTGTGGGCCGGGGTAGTTGGGTTGGCGTTTGAGCGGGTGAAGCCAGCGGCGCACAATGGGCATGTGGTTCAGGATAAGCCTGTGGCGCGGAAGGCAGCGGCGACGCGCAAGCCGGTAGTGGCTGTGGTTCAGCCGCAGATTGCGCCTGATGATTTGACGCTGATTCATGGCATTGGGCCGACTTTTGCGCAGCGGCTGCATGATGCGGGGATCACGACTTATGCTCAGGTGGCGGCTATGACGCCGCATGAGTTGCAGACGATGACGAAGGCGGCTAACTGGCAAGCCAATCCGGTGGAATGGATTGAGCAGGCAAAGGAGTTTTTGCGGTAGAACAGGTGTCGGGCAATCCCGACGGCACCGCGCTTACGTAGAATGGGCGTCAGTCTCGTTGTATACGAGGCTGACGCTCTTTTTTTCCGTTTAGCTGGTGGTGGAAACGGATGTGTGGGGAGCCCCCATCCCCCAACCCCCTTCCCCCTAAAGAGGGACGGGGGCTTTTCGGAGAGGGCGAGGGGCGTTCGTTGCTTACGATTACCCTTTATTGGAAATGGGGCGGGATTGACGGCGGCGGGGGGCAGTCAGAAGTAGGAGGAGAAGGGCAGGGGGGATGAGGGCGGCGGGGCAGGGGCCGGCGCTGCCGGACTGCGGCGGTGGGGAGGCGGCGGCGGCGGGGGTGGGTTGGCTGCGGGCGGCTTGTAGGGGGACAGCGGTGGGTATGAGGGCAGGGTTGATGGGGGTGGGCGTGGGGAGAATCTGACGCGGCGGCGCGCCAATGGCGGCGCGCCAGGCGGTTTCCAAGCCATCAGCGTTAAAGCCGTACACTTCTGCCAACGCCTGATCGTAGGCGGCGCCGTCGGCCAGGACGCGCAGAAGCTGCTGCATGGCTTGTTGCCCGTAGGTATCCAGCAGAAAGGCTACCAGGCTGTAGCTCTGGCTGTAGGCTATGCCGGCATCCGCCGAATGCGCTGAAAAAGCGCCGTTCAGGCTGCGCACAGGCACAAACGCATCCGCCTCAATCCCTCTGGCAATGTCCTGGCGCACTGCGTCGCCGGGTTCGCCCTCGGCGACCATAGCCAGCCCTTCTTCCAGCCAGGTGGGGCGGCTGCCGCCGACGCAGCTCCAGCCAAACTGCCCCACTACCAGATGCGCCAGCTCATGGGCTACGGTGGGCCTGCCCCAACTTTCTAACTGGCTGGGGGCGACGCCCATTAAGATGATGTTGTAATCGGCAAACGCCAGCGCGCCAGCCCAGTCCTGTACATACAGCACGGCGTCGCGCATATCATTGGCGCTGCCGTAGATGAAAAACTGCACATCCTGCTCCAATTGGATGCCCATTTCGGCTTGCAGCCGCTGCAGGGCATCCAGGGCGGCTTGCAACAGTTGGGGACCAACGTCGTCGCCGCGGTACCAGTTGACGTGTACGCCGCCGGCGCTGACCTGCTGCCAGTCATAGCGGGGGTCGCTAAAGGTGAGGGTTTGCGGCGGGGTGATGACCATGTGACCGCTGTCATCTGTTAGCGTCCAGTACCAGGACAACTGCGCCCCAGGGGGAGGGCTGCCAGAGCGGCTCAGAACCCACTGCCATTCCAGACTGCCGCCGGTGGGCGTCACGGGGACCTGGGTCTGTGCGGGCAGGCAGCTCTGGCGGTTGGTGCTGTAGTTGAGGGCGGCGGCGGTTAAGGGGCGGGCGGTTTGCACGTCCAGGCGAAAGGTAACGCTTTGGGGAAAATCCAGGACGGCTTCGTTGTGGGTAACGGTTATGGCGGGAGTGGGCGGCGGTTGAGGGAGAATGCCGGCATTCGTCCCGCCCAAAAGCAACGTCCCCAAAAGCAGCAGTAAAAAGTTCTTCATGCTTATCCTCATCGCCGGCGCAGGCTGAATAAGACAATTCCTATGATGCCGGCAGCTATCCCTAATAACCAGAATGACCAGGAAGTCGAAGCCGCCGCAGGCGCAGGTTCAGCCGCAGGCGTCATCGTGAGCGCCATTGTACTCGTTACAAACGGCAGCGGGCGAGTTGGGGCAGTCGTGGGCAGGGGGGGAAGCGTGGCGGTTTCTGTTGGGGATGGCGTCAGCGTCGGGGCAGCGGTGGGCGCAGGTGTGGGGGTAAAGGTGGGCAGCGGCGTGGGGGTAGGCAGCGGGGGAGGGAACTGCGCCAACGCGGTGGGGGTTAATGACTGCACCAGATAATATGGCGACCCGCCAATCATGCAGTAATCGCCAATGGACTGGGTGCAAACAGCGGGCGGTAGTTCTACGCGAAAGGCGCCGTCGCGAGCGGTAATTTGCGCCCGTTCGCCCCACATATCTACCAGCCAGGCGGTGGTCTCTGCACCCACCTGGGCTATTTCTGCCGTCTGCGGCAGCGGCAAGCGGGCAAAGGCTACGGTGGTCACACGATCCGCCTGGGTCAGGCGCACCTGCCCGACTTCATCCCACCGTTGGCGCACGGCAGCCGTTACGCCGCGCAGCATTTGAAAAGCGACGCGGGCGGTATCAAAAGCGGGGCGGCGGCTGCCGTTCTGGCGCACCAGGCCAAACGGCTCTGGGTTGGCAGCGTAATCGCCAGCCGTGTCTTGCAGCTTGTAAACAGCCACGCGCTGCGCCCCTGCCGCCAGCGCCAATGCCAGCGCCTGGGGCATGAAGGCGGCTTGCTCGTATTGGAGTACGCTCAAGGTCACGCTGGACACAGGCCAGTCCGGGTCGTCGCTGGGGGGGGCGTTGGTTTCTACGAGCCAGATGGGTTTATCCAAGCCATGATCGCGTAGGATGGCGTTGAAGGCGGTTAAAACATCATAAACGGAAGCAGGCTGGAAGTAGATGTGCGCCGTGAGGACATCGAAATAATGGTGGTGGCTGGCGGCGTCTGGGTCTGTCGCCAGCAAATCGAGCAGCCGCTGTAGATATTGCTCGCGCCCAAACTGGGCGTCCCAGAAGTAGGTCATGGCTGCCAGGTGAATGACTGCCTGGGGGTTAGCCGCTTTTGCGGTGTGGTAAGCGACGCGCTGCAATTGTAGAAAGTCCGCTTCGTCGCCATCCCAGGTGTGACCGGGGGTGGTGGGGTCCCAGATGTCCGGTTCGTTCCAGATTATCCAGTGGTCAATCGTGGCGGCATAGGTGGTGACGGCGCGGCGCACAAAGTTAGCCCAAAGGTTGTCTGGATCGTCTACGGGTAGCCATAGACCTGCCGGCAATCTGTCCTCATCGCGCGCCCAGTCAGGAATGCCTATTAACATGCCCACGAGTTCGCGCCCTGCCGCTTTTTCTAGCGCCAACTGTCCTGGGGTGACCGGCGGCTGCCAATTGGCGGGGCCGGTAGGCTGCATCTCCGCCCAGTGGAAGCGCAGGCGGGTCCAGGCGGCGCCGAGCGCGGCGGCAGCGGAGGGGGATTCAGTGGATTCGATGACGCCAAAGCGCCAATCAGCTGCCGCTCTTTGCGCCGTGCCCTGGGCGGATGCGGGTGGCGGGGGGGGCGCCCACGTTCCGCCCAGGCTAACTGCCAGGATGAAGATCAGCCACAGCTTCCATTTGCTGCTTTGGGTCATATAGTCCTCCAACGCTCAAGTATACGAATAGGTGTGTAAGTGTGCGAGGAAGAGGGGAAAGGGGAGAGGGAAGACCCCCATCCCCCAACCCCCTTCCCCCTTCAGGGGGAAGGGGGCTTTTCGGAGAGGGCGAGGGGCGCTGCGCGCCCCTCGCCCTACATTACCCCTTCCCTGGCTCGCCCTACATTACCCCTTCCCTGGCCCGCCCTACATTACCCCTTCCCTGGCTTGGTCTGCATTACCCCTTCCCTGACTCGCCCTACATTACCCCTTCTCTGGCTCACTCTGCATTACCTTTTCCCTGGCTCGCTCTGCATTACCCCTTCCCTGGCTCGCCCTACATTACCCCTTCCCTGGCTCGCCCTGCATTACCCTTTCCCTGGCTCGCCCTACATTACCCCTTCCCTGGCTCGCCCTACATTACCCCTTCCCTGGTTCGCCCTGCATTACCCCTTCCCTGGCTCGCCCTGCATTACCCTTTCCCTGGCTCGCCCTGCATTACCCTTTCCCTGGCTCGCCTGCCATTACCCCACCCTGGCTGTGGGGGTGGGATTGGTTGATGGTACTTCTGGTTTTGGCTGGTTGAACGTATGTCCCTATCCCTTGTTATAATTCTTCAGGCAAGACATGAAGGAGGAAGGAATGGGAATATAGTCACAGATTTCACAGATCAGGCAGATGAAGCAGATTTTTGAAGGGTAGGCGGGTTGGCAACCCGCTCTACGATACGCTGTTTCAAAGGAGCGCAACACGAAGAAGGAAACCAGGATTTCGTGGATTTACGCAGATTGGGTTTGTGGGTGGCTTGGGAGTGGCTTCACTAACCACTGACCACTCGCCACTTACCGCTGTTTTCGGAGGAGTTCCCCATGCGCGAGGCGCACTACAGCGAAGGAAAATAGTGAACCGTTGTAACCCGATTTTCCAAAATCGGGTGGGCGATTTTGGAAAATCGCCCTACTATTTGCGAAGGAGATTATGGCTCTATGCAGCTTTATTTTATTCGCCATGCGCAATCGGAGAATAATGCGCTGTGGATGCGCACGCGGTCTGCGGAGGGGCGGCTGGCGGATCCTGGCCTGACGGTAATGGGATGGCGGCAAGCGCGTTTGTTGGGGCAATATCTGGCGCAAAACGCGGTGATGGCGGCGGCGAACGAGTGGGACCCGCAAAATCGCGGCAGCTTTGGTTTGACGCACGTCTATTGCAGCCTGATGCGGCGGGCGGCGGCGACAGGCAGCGAGATTGCGCAGGCGCTGGATTTGCCCTTAATCGGTTGGGCTGACATTCATGAACGGGGCGGCATTTATTTGAAGGATGAAGAGTCTGGCGACGTGGCGGGGTTGTCTGGCGAAAACCGGGCTTTTTTTGCGGCTTATTATCCGCGCTTGCGGGCACCGGCAGGACTGGGAAATGAGGGCTGGTGGGAGAATCGCCCTTATGAGACGCCCGAAGCGGCTTTAGATCGGGCGCAGCGGGTGATTAACGAACTGCTGGCGCGCCACGGCGGTACGGAAGATCGGGTGGCTCTGGTGAGCCATGGCGGTTTTTACCATTCGTTCCTATCCGTTTTGCTGGATTCCCCTCTGCAAGCCGGCAATCTGGGGAGGATCAGCGACATCTGGGTGGCGCTGCACAATACGGCTATCAGCCGCTTTGACTTCTTTGAGGATAATCTGTTGGTGACTTATATGAATCGGGTGGATTTTCTGCCCGCCGCCCTTATCACGTAACGCAAGACTCAGTCGTTCAGGCAGTAAACCCATTCGACTCCAGCCTGGCGCGCCCCGGCAGCCAGCCGTTTGTCAGCGGTCCAAAACGTTGCGCTCAGTAATTCGGCTAACGCCAGATATTGTCCGTCGTAAGCTACGCTTTGACCAAGCCGTTCCGCCCAGACTAAGGCAAGCCGATGCTGTTCCTTTGATGGGGCAATGATTTCTACTTGTAGAGTCAAAAGCTGCTGTAGGCGTTCAATTGCACCATCCGTCGTAATCACCTGCGCCGCCACAACCTTACGCAGCGCGCTAACGATCTCATAGGTCCATAGAATTGGTGCGTACAAGGCGGCGTTCTGCTGTTGCCATGCTATCATCTTGACAACAGCCTGCTCGGAATAAGGCAGTCGCACAGCCAGAGCCATGGCTATATTGGCGTCAATGACTATTCGAGCCATGCAGCGTCTACCTGTTGTTCTCTTTCCATACGCGCTTCGGCAATGGGGTCGCCAGGATAGGGGGCGGCAGCTTCGCGCAGTTGATTCAAACGCTGCAAGGCGGCTGCCGCTCGCTGCTGCTGAACTTCTTTCTCTTTCTCCGCTAACGCCTGGCGCAAGATCTCACGAACCACATCGGACATACTGCGGTCAGCCTGGCGGGCCATCTCAGCCAACGCTCGATGCTGTTCTGGCTCCAGTAGAAGTTGTGTTCTGACCATCTGTCCGCTCAATTCCAGCCCTCTACCCACAGAATTCTAACTATACGTGTGTCCATTCTTTACAAAATGTAGCTGCTTAGCCCTTTGCCGGAGCCTGTCGAAGGCAACAAGGGATTTGGCAGGCTTAGCCCACGAGAGGGTCAGTAGTTACGCAAAAATTATACATCTACATTTGTGTATGTCAATAATTTATGAGAGAACGGCGCGTGATCTCATTGAAATTGTTGCCTTTGACCGGATTTGAGCATGGGCGGTTTGAGCCAGGTGGAGCGAGCAACCAGCGTTATTGCATTGCTTGAGGCGGGGAGGCAGGCGGCAATGCCGGCACGTCATAATTCACAATCAACAATTCCTTGATTGGCCCACGGCTGTTGGCTTTGCTGTTGATGTTGCGGCGAGCCATGATGGGGATCAGGCGGTAGCCGCGCCCTTCATACAGCTCATAAACCAGGGGGGCAGCAGAGTTACTTAACATAACACGGCAGTCGCGTTGCGTCAGGTCGTGCACAGTCTGCGCCAGGCGACGCTGGTCGGCGGCGTCAAAGCCGTTCTGATTGTAACTGGTGAAGTTGCTGGTGGCGGTCAAAGGCGCGTAGGGAGGATCGAAGTAGACAAAATCGCCGGCGGCGGCAGCGCGCACAACGTCCGCAAAATCCCCTGGCAGCAGGGCGACCCCTTGCAGAGCAGCGGCAGCGGCACGCAGGCGCGCCGGGTCGCAAATCTTGGGGCGCTTGTAGCGACCAAAAGGGACGTTAAACGCACCCTGGCGATTCTCGCGGTACAAGCCATTGTAACAGGTCTTATTCAGAAAAATGAGGCGGGCGGCACGCTCTGCCGGCAGCAACGACGTGGGATCTTGCGCCCGCACCTGGTAATAATAGTCATGGTCATTGAAGTGGATCTGCAAAGCACGAATGACACCCTCCACGTTTTGCTGCACCTGCTGGTACAGTTCAATCAGGCGGGCGTTGACGTCGGACAACGTGGCGCGCGGGGGGCGCCAATAGAAAAAGAGGGCGGCGCTGCCAATAAAGGGTTCGTAATAATGGCGGATGGCAGGCAGCGGCGGCAAATAGGGCTGGTATTGCGGCAGCAGGCGAAGTTTGCCGCCCGCCCATTTGAGAAACGGAGCCACCGGGGAAATGGACATGCCCGCATTAACCTGTATTTCTGTCAAC
Source organism: Chloroflexota bacterium (assembly GCA_019136785.1). GTDB lineage: Bacteria > Chloroflexota > Anaerolineae > Promineifilales > Promineifilaceae > JAGVTM01. The sequence continues at coordinate 11,771 of JAGVTM010000126.1, forward strand.
AGCAGGCACAGCTTCTGCCGGCAGCGGGGCGACGGCTCGTTCAGGCTGCAATTGCAAGCGATGCGCGGCGGCTTGCTCAATTTTCTGGCGGCTAAACAGCATGGGGTGGTAGCGGTGGGCATGCCAGTCCGGGATGCCGTCCTGGTAGTGGGGGCTGGAGGGATGGGCAGACTGCCCACCGGGGAGGACAGCCAGGCTGTTGTCCCACTCGCCAACGTCCAGAATCATGCGGGTGCTGGCGATGCTGTAAATCGGCTGCGGCGGGAAATGGGGCGTAATGCCAGCCTGATTGACAGTGTAGCTGTCACCGTTCAGGGGCAGGGTAATGGGTTTCCATAGTTTGCCCAAGCCTGGAATGCGACTGAGGTGATTGTGCAGACGCACCTGATGCAGCCGTCCCCAAGTCCAGGCGGCAGGATCGGGGCCGTACTGCTGCGTTAACTGCGCCAGGGCGCGCTGCAATGCCGGGGCTACCAGCGGGCGCATGGCGCCCACCCAGGCCGGCGGTTCTTTTTCCAGCCAGCGCAAAGCCAGCTCCATAGAGGTATTGTAGAAAGAGTTGCTGGGGAAGCCTTCCAGGAATCCATTGCCCAGCAGTAGTTCGGCCAGGGGGCCGACCGCCTGGGTTACAGCGGATTCGACATAAAACGTGAAGAGGGTAAAGAACAGGCTGGGTTCGACTCTGCCGGCATCCATCGTTCCATCCCAGGCAGCCAGCAGGGTCATTGCCCAGGTCTCCAATTCACTTGACGATGACGTGGGCTGCAAGCCGGGCAGCGCCGCAGACAGGAACCGGCGGGCAAACAGGGAAACGGCGTCCGTCTGGATGGCTGCCTGATCCGCCAGCGATAGGGGAGAGCGTTCTTTAATCAATTCCACGATACGGTCAGCGCGGTAATGGGGCAGCCACTCGCCCGTCAACCAATGGGGATAGCCATCGCCGACCACGCGGTTGTTGGCGGTGACGACGTATCCTTCAATAGGATCAACCCGCGTGGGCATTTCGGCAAAGGGAACCCAGCCCCGCCAGTCATAGGCTGTATCCCATCCGGGCGCGGGCACCAGACCTTCGCCGTGCTCGCGCAGGGGCACCATCCCCGGCATCATGTAACCGATATGTCCATCCACATCGGCGTAGACCACGTTTTGCGGCGGAAAACCCCAGCCGCGCAACCCCCGGTAGAACGACTCCCAATCGGTGGCTTGCGCCAGCAGCAGCAGCGTTTGCAGATGATCGCTGGGGGCAAACGCCGTCCATTGCAGCGAGAAGGTGCGATGCTCGCCAGGGATCAGGGAAGAGATAATGGGGCCATGGCGGGTATACGGCACATCAAGGACGATGGGCTGCCGCCGCCCACGCACTTTGATCACTTCCTGGCGCACAGCCATCTTCACCCAACGACCATCCTCTTCCACCAGTGTGGGATCGTCAGGATGCAGCCGCTCCAGAAAGATGTCCACTACATCGGGAAAGGCGTTGGTGATGCCCCAGGCTACGCGCTCGTTGTGTCCGATAATGACGCCGGGCACGCCTGGGGAAGTAAAGCCGGTGACATTGTACCGTCCGCCAACCAGGTGGTTTTCGTACCAAAGCGTAGGGAAAATGGCTGCCAGGTGGGGATCGTTGGCTAACATGGGGCGACCGCTCTGCGTCCACTGCCCATTAACCACCCAGTTGTTGCTGCCTACGTCGGGGCCGCTGGGCACGTATCCCAGAGGCAGATAACGCATGGCGTCGCGGTAGGCATCCATCATGGCGGTCAACAGGCGCGCGCCTACGCGCTCGGAGGGCAATATGGTCTGGTAACTGTCTTCGTAGGTGGGGGCCAGATCGGCGGTTTTTTCGGGGCCGAGTTTTTCAATTAAGAGCGCCCGCCCTAATTCTGCTTCCCAGTTGGCGGAGAGTCCCCAAGCCAGCACTGCGCCCCACAGAGAACTGTGCAGCGGCTGCCACGGTTCAGGGCGGCAAGCCAGCAAGGCGTATTCAACGGGCCAGTTCCCTTGAGCAATAAAGGCATTGACGCCCTGGGCAAAGGCTTCGGCTGCCGCCCGCGACTCTGCACTGGCGCCTGTTATTTGCGCCTCGCCTGCGCGCACCCAACCGAAAATGCGGGCGATACGGTCTGTGGGCAGACCAGGGGTGCCCACCAGTTCGCTCAAGCGCCCACCGCCTAGCCGCCGGTTGCCGTCCATTTGAAATAATCTATCTTGCGCCTGGACGTAACCTTGAGCAAAGAACAGGTCATGCTCCGTCTGGGCATAAATGTGGGGCACACCCCAGCGGTCGCGGATGATTTCCACGGCATGGCTGAGTCCCTTGAGGGTAAAGCTGCCGTCCAGACCATGCAGCGGGCGCTGCCAGAACTGGCGCAACGAGCGACGCACGGCGTAACTGATGCCGGCAGCGCCTGCCGCCAGCAAGGTAGGAGCAAAAACACGTCTGGCAGAAAGTGGGGAACGTCTCATAGCAAAGGGAATGGTAATTATTCACCGCAAAGACGCAAAGAATGCAAAGGTAAAGAGAAAATGTTGGAGTCTGCGCATCCGTGCGGTTAAATAGTAGAGGGCGTGTGACAAGGGAAGAACAGGTTGGCGTTATTTTCAGGCAGGCGTGGGCAGCGGCTCTTTGAAATCATACAAGCCATCGCTAAAACCCCAACGGCAATCACAGCCGGGGCAGGTGAGGCTGCCCTGACCAACGGTGACCAGGGACACACGGCAGTGGGGGCAGGCAAAAAAGAGGCCAGGGGCCGCCACCTGGCTGCGCGACGGATGTTGGGCGGGCACAAAAACGCTGGGGGAAAGCTGCCACCAGCGGCCCGTCGGTTGGGCCAGGCGATCGAGAGCCACCAGTAGATTGGTGGGCAGTAGTTTTTTCAGGAGCGCCAGGCGAAAATGGGAAACGGTACGCATGGGGCCAGGGGAAAAGCCCGCCTGGCGCAACTGCTGCTGTATCCAGGCCGGGTGGAAATCAAAGTTCATTTCTACGAATTCCACGGGGTCGGGGGTGAAAGGAGACCACCGCTGGCGGCGCAGCAGGTAACGCAAGATGGCTTTGAGGTTGTGTTTGTTGGCAAATTCGAGGATGTATTTGCCGCCAGGACGGGCAATGCGCGCCAGTTCGGCAAATAGAGCCGGCACGTCGGCGGCATGGTGGATGGTGCGGACCTGGGTGATAGTCTGGAACAAGCCGCTGACAAAGGGCATCTGGTACCAACTGCCAGCAACGTAGATAAAGCGCGGGTCGGGGCCCAGGTGCGCCTGCGCCTCGCGCAGCAGGCTGCGGGAGTAGTCAAAGAGGACAACCTGCTGGTAGCCGCGGTATTCGTCTGCCAGACGACCAAAGCCGGCGCCAATTTCGATGAGGGTGTCGCCGGATGCCGGCATCAAGCGGCGCAGCGCCGCCCGTTCTGCCAGATCCTCGTAATCTCGTCCCTGTCCTTGCCAAAAACGGGTGTGATAGTCAGAGCCTTCGTAATCGCAAATGCGTGGCGTATCCATAACGGTAAGGAAGCGAGGCTGGCGGGAGGGTCAGGGGCGCTGAGCCTGATCGGCGGCGGTATCTTCGGGCGGCAGGGAGCGTCCGCGCAGCCGCTGCAAGAGTTCTTCGTTGCTGGAGGGCAGGCTGGTCAGCAGCCGATCCAGTGGGGCAAACAACTGCTGCAGCTGGACAAACGGTTGTCCTAACTCCGTCTCTTGCAGAGGGATGTTGACGTCCACAGACAGGGCCACGGGAATTTGCTGATCTACGGGCACTTTCAGAGCTAACTGTACGGGTAGGGGCAGGTTAGCGGGCAATTCGATGGCCACGATGCCGCGAATGGTGCCGCCGCCATCGGGCAGGACGAATTCTGCCGGCACTTGCAGGGGCACAGCCTGGGTAGTGGTCACGACGGTTGCGGTGGATAGGGGCAGGGTAAAGGCTATGGGAATGACGTCGTTTACTTCGATGGTGCGGGATATTTTTGCCTGCCCCATCTGCACAAAGCTGTCATTTAGACCGCCCACCAGAGGTTCAGCCACGTCGTTGACGATGGGAATGATCAGGGGAGCAGCGACTAGCAGCACGATTAGAAAAACGGCGTTAAAGATAAACGAGAAGATAATGGCAAAATTCTTAAAAGCCTGCCAGGGCTTGCCTTGCCAGAAAGTCTTGGTCATCGCAACCTCCGAAACAACTGCGGGTTGACATAGTGTTGAGGGTATCATGGTAGCACGGATTGGGGATTTGGCAAAGGTTCGAGGAAAATAGTTTTTTTGCCAGGGATGATCACAGATTGAGCAGATTGGTGTGGGAGGAGCCCCCATCCCCCTTCCCCCCAGGGGGGAAGGGGGTTTTTCGGAGAGGGGGGGTGTTTCACGTGAAACAGAAGAGAGGGTTCTGGGGAGGGGGTGGGCGGCGCTTGTCCAAGCTGTTGTCAAAGCATGTGTTATCCGACAGGCTCAGGCAGCGGGTGGGGTAGCCGTTGGCGAGGTTTCTGTTGCCTTCGACAGGCTCAGGCAGCGGGCTATGGAGTCAGGAACCGCCGGTTAACCGGGTGAGGGCTGTTTTGTGGGCGCTTGTTTCACGTGAAACATTCGCCAACTGAGGCATTCTGGGCGATAATAGGGGTAGGCAGCGCGTCACATTGTTTCCTCTGGCGAATGCAGTAGAATAGGAGTGATAGGTTGCCGCCGCCGACTACCGGCTTTAGGAACATACGATACATGAGTAATGATGTTGCGATCCTTCTCGATCTAGATAACGCCGTCATTGGAGCCGCTGAAGCCCATCTGACTTTCGACATCAATCTGGTCTTGGACTACATCAAAAAGCTGACCAATGGCCGATTGGTGTTCCGTCGCTCTTATGGGGATTGGCGGCAGCACCAAAACATGCCCAAAGTGTTGGCGGCTGCCGGCTTTGAGCTGCAAACGACCGTCAACCAGATGAGCAAGAATCTGGCGGATATGCAGATGGTGGTGGACGCCATGGAGACGCTGATAGAGGGGCACGACTTTGACACTTACGTGCTGGTCACGGGCGACCGGGATTTCATGCCGTTGGTGCAGGCGCTGCGCAAGCGGGGCAAAGTCGTCATTGGCATTGGCGTCAAGCATACGTCCAGCAAGAGTCTGATGAATCTGTGCGACAAGTATGTCTTCTATGAAGATTTGATTGCCGGCATGCAACTGCAGGACGATCAGGTGGAAGATTTGCTCAAAACCGCCCTGGAAGAACTGCTCAAAGAAAATGAAACCGTGCCGGCTAGCGCCTTGAAGCAAACGATGCAGACGTTGAGCAATGGAACGTTCAACCAATCCCGTTTCGGCAAAATGAGCTTTACCAAATTCCTGGAGAAGTATACGCATCTGGTAACGACTTACCGTGAAGACACAACGGTCTACGTGCAACTGCCGAAAGCAGCCAAACCAGAAGAGCCGCCTATTGAATTCCTGCCCAGCCAGCCTATGAGCGAGGCGGAAGTAACCAAACTGATCAGGGAAGCGCTGGAGAAAACGCTAAACAGCCACGACCGCGTGCGCGCCAGTGTGCTGAAAGAGGAGATGCGCAATCTGAGCCAGGGACGTTTTGACGAAGCGCAGCAGGGAGCGCGCAGCTTTGGCATGTGGCTGAAACGGTATCCCAATGTAGTAGAACTACAACAAAAGGGGACAACGCTGTACGTGGCGCGCCCTTCCGCAGTCCAGCAGAAAATGGAACTGCACAAGGAGTATCAGCGCGCCTTAAAGCAGCATGGGCTGCGCACCGTGCCGGCAAAACTACGCCTGGTCATCCTGAGGGAGATCGTGGATTCCCTGCAAGCAGAACCAGCGCAGGCATGGCGGCAAATTGTGGAGAGCATCCACGATAAGCACGCCGACAAGCCTGACCTGGGGATTTCCAAGAGCTTGATCAACGATGTGCTGCGGGTAGCTGAACGGGCTGACGTGCTGAACGTAGACAGCGGCAGCCGAGCTTTCAGCACGACGGCTACCGTCAGCCTGAAAATTGCCGGCAGCAAAGTCTTCCAGGATGCGGTGATGCGCTGCGACGCCGCCTACCTGGACGCCATTCAAGAGTTGGGACTGCCTATTGATCTGCAAGAAGCAGCTATTGCCCTTTACGAAGCCGCCACTTACGAGCGCTACTTGAAAATAGCGCTCAGCCACTATGGACGGCAGCAGCCCGGTAACCCTGGCAGCCAGCCGGCATAACCCATGATTGGCGCCATTGATAAAGCCATCATCTTTGCCCTGCGCGCTCATTCCGGGCAGCAGCGCAAAACAGGCAGAGACATTCCTTTTATTGCCCACCCGTTTGGCGTGGCCATGCTGCTGCAAGGCATGGGGTGCGCGGAAAATGTGGTGGTGGCTGGCTTGCTGCACGATACCGTAGAAGACACCGCCGTTACCCTGGCGGATATCGAAGCCGAATTTGGACCAGAGGTGTCACGCATCGTCGCCTATTGCACGGAACCACGCGGACGATGGGAAACGCGCAAGCAAGTGTTAATTGACAATTTGCGCCACGCCCCAATGGAAGCCAAACTGCTGGCAGCCGCCGACAAATATCACAATCTGAGCCACATGCTGCACAACCTGGAAAAGTATGGGCCCACGATGTGGCACAATTTTAGTCGCGGGTCCGAGCAACAAGCCTGGTATTATCGCACGGCGTTGGACAGTATTTTGCAGGATGTGGCTGAACCGGAGCTATATCCCATATTTAGGCAACTGCAGGGCGTGATCGAGCAGTTGTTCAAGGATATCCCTTCTCAGCACGTGTAGACGCCGTCCTTTTGAACCGGTCTGCTGTGCCTGACCCTGCTGCCGTTTGTATGGCCATTCGCCCCAGCCGCCCGGCGAGAAGAGGGGCGGCAACCTGGATTGGGGGCTGAGCTGGATCAGAGTATGTCGTTTGGGCAACTGCACATCAGCCATCCTGACGGACGCACCGACGTCGTGGAGATTCGCCAGCCAGAACTGACGGTGGGGCGAGATGCCGGCATTGACGTCTACCTGACCGACGCGCTGGTGTCCAAGAGACACGCCCGCCTCAGTGTAGACGCGCAAGGCGTATGGCTGACCGACCTGGGTTCCACCAATGGCACGCTGGTAAATGGACACCGCCTGCCGCCGCACCAGCCGCTGCGACTGGAAGACGACATGCGCATCGAATGGGGGGACACGCAAGCCCGCTTCGCTGCCCTCCCGCCCGTGGCGGCCCCCTCACCAGCCGATTCACCTCCCGCGCCCCCACCAGCGCCGCCAGCGCGTCCTGGCATCAGCCGCAAAGCGATAGGCATTACCCTGGCAGTTGTTTTGCTGCTGCTGGCGGTGGGCGCTTACCTGATCTGGTTTCGCCCGCTGCCGGATCAAACTGACATCGCCAATACGCCCGTTCCCACCCAACCGCTAACGCCGCCCGCCCTATCCGCCCTCGAACCATGCGCCCAGCCGCTCATGCCCACTATTGCGGCGGTGGATACGACCCAGGATATGCTGGCAGCCATCCCGATGCTAGACCTGCCCTTTGCCTATGACGGCAGCCAGGAAAATTTTGGGGGGACGGCGGAGCAGTTTCGGCGCGCAGTGCAGTCTACGCTGGCAGGCGGGCGGGTGAACAGTTTCTTTGACCATTTGTACCCGCTCTATCCCGCCCCAGATCAGGCAGGCGCAACCTTTGGGCGCGAGCCGGCGGCGACGCCTGTGGGGCAACAGATGTTGCTGTTTACGGGGCAGTTGAGCGGCGTCAATTATTACAGCGGGCACCCGGGCTATGATTTTGCCCCCTTGATCCCACGACAAGCGACGACGCCTGTTTTAGCAGCGGCGGCGGGCATTATCACCGAAGCAGGCGAGCACATTTCGGGGGCGCTGTACGTGCGCATGCAGCATGACGCGCCCGGCGTGGGACAGTTCCAGACCTCTTACTGGCACCTGGAACCGGACAGCTTTTTTGCCAATGTGCAAGCGCGGCTAGGGGAAACGGTTCCGGCTGGCGCCCGCCTGGGCACGATGGGCAATACGGGTTGGAGCACCGGACACCACCTACATTTTGAAGTGCGTTTTGACGCCAACGGGGACGGGCAGTTCAGCGGGGACGAGGTGGTGGACCCGTTTGGTTTTCTGCCAGGCGCAGCTTATCCTCAGGACCCCTGGGGGGCAGAGAGCAGCTTTGTTGACGCGCGCGGCGAAACCTACCGCCACACCGGACTCCCCAGCCGCTATCTCTGGGTGCATCCGTTAGCCACACAGGCGACGGCGCCCTTGGGCGGCAGCGGGCAGGTTACGGCTAACGCGGGCGAGCACTCTTTTGTGTCCTTATGCGCCGGCGCAGGCGCGTTTCCTGCCGGCAGCGCCATCTATGCCGGCTGGTCGCCTGACCCACCGTATACGCACCAGCAAATTGGCGTGGGCAGCGGGTGCGTTTTAACCGCCTTCGAGTCAAATGGCACACCTATTACGCGGTTTGACCCGCCTGTGCGCATTGATTTGCCCGTTGACGCCACGGCGTTGGCTCTGCTAGACCCGGCTACGGTGTCCATTTTCTGGCAGGCAGCAGGCGAAGATGGCTGGCAGCCGCTGCCCACCATCCTGGACGTAGCGCAAGGCATTGCGTCAGCTACCACGGATCGTCCGGGGCACTGCGCGTTGATGGGGCGACCCATTGTGGATGTGGTTCCGCCTACGGTGGGCATTGAGGTCTCTGGCGAGCCTGGTCTGCAGGGCGTCTGGTATGACCAGGCGACGATCACGGTCAGCAGCAGCGACCCAGGGGGCGTGGCTAAGGTGGAGTACAGCCTGGATGGGGGCACAACCTGGCAGCCTTATTCGGCGCCTTTCACGCTGGCGGCGAATGGCGTGCCCACGCCGCCGCCAGTGGATATGGCAGAGGATTGGGGCAGCGGGCCGGGGCGTTTTCTGGTGCTGGCGGCGGCAACGGATAATGCCGGCAATACGCTCTACCCCCCGGCTTTTCGCCAGATCATTATTGACCCCAGCCAGAGCCCGGCGTCGCCGGCGGCTACAGCCAGCGACGCGCCTACCGCCTGCCTGCCCAGCGCCACGGCGAACGTGAACGCCAATGTGCGCTGGGGACCGGGCCTGATTTACAGCGTCGTCGCGGCGCTGGCGGCGGGGGAATCGGCGCCCATCATCGGACGGAACGAGAATAGTAGTTGGTGGCGGCTGCAAATGGGCGAAAACGCCCTTACGGAATTCTGGATTTCCAATGAAGTGGTGCAGGTAGCCTGTCTGGAAGCGGGCGTACCGGTTGTATCCACCCCTATTCCCCCCACGTTGACGCCGACGCCAACGGCTACGCCTACAGCCACGCCCACTATAACGCCGACGCCGACGCTGACGCCTACCATGACGGCAACGCCACGGCCCGACCGCATTCCGCCTACGGTGACTATCCTGTATGATCCTTTGCGCCCGGACGACCAGACGGTGGTCACCTTTACGGCTCGCGCGGATGACAATCTGGGGGTGGCGCAGGTGGAAATCTGGGTGCAGTCGCCAGACGACAGCCAGTTAACCTTGCAGCAAACGTGCCTGGATGCGCTTATCTGTACTTATGAGGGGGGACCGTACCCGGCGGGGAAGGTGCAGTTTGTGGCTTATGTGTGGGATGATGCCGGCAATCAAGGCAACAGCGGCATTTTTAGTTTTGCCGTGTTTGCGTCAGGCAACTAAAGCAACTGCAGCGGGCCCCAGATTACGCTCTATACCGCGCCTCTCCCTTATCCATCAGGGCTAACAATTTGATGGTCGTGTTCCAGTTGCGGATGGTCATCTGTTTGTACACAGGTTGGGAGACAAGCCGTGATAGATGGCTTTGCGTCGCTTTACTGATCAGTCGCCAGAAATACAGCACTCCCTTTCCTGTCTGAACTGCGTCTACTCCCTCTTTGAGACTGACACTTTTCATGGCTTCGGTTTCGCTGAGCGGCGCTTTCAGGAAAAGAACGTCGTATCTATAGGTGTCTGGCTCCGCCCCAAACGCAGCAGGCGCGTGTTTTACCACCTGCGCCAGTTGCTCATGAGTAAGCACCACTACCCGCGAAGCGTAAGCAAATCGC
>JAGVTM010000646.1 GCA_019136785.1 Chloroflexota bacterium
GCTCACTGTTTACTGAATACCGTTCACTAGCCACTACCCACCGCCTTCCTCACCCGCACGGCACACACCTTGAACTCCGGGATTTTGGAGATAGGGTCCTGCGCGGAAATGGTCAACTGGTTGGCCGATTGGCGCCCCGCCCAATGGTAGGGAATAAAAATGGTGTCTGGCCGAATGGTTTTGACCACCAGCGCTTGCAACGTGGTGCTGCCACGACGGGATTCGGCCGTTACCCAGTCCCCATCATTTACGCCCAGCCTTTCGGCCAGAGCCGGGTGCATCTCGATGCGCGGTTCCGGGTAATTATCTACCAGTGGGCCAATACGCCGCGTCTGCGTACCGGACAAAAACTGGCTGACCACACGGCCTGTCGTCAGGATGAGCGGATAGTCTTCATCCACATCTTCGGTGGGTGGGGAGTAAGGGGCCACGTTGAAGCGGGCTTTGCCGTCGGGGAAGTAAAACGGCCCTTTGCCCTGGGCCACCGGATTCCATGACCCCAGCTCAAAGAGGCGCGGTGTGCCTGTGTGTTCCTTAGTCGGGCAGGGCCAGAAAACGCCATTTTGCGCCTCCAGCTTTTCGTAAGTGATGCCAGAATAGTCGGCCACGCCTCCTTTGGACGCCTGGCCCAACTCGGCAAACATCTCGGCCGGGCTGCTAAATGTCAAGCCTTTTTCCCGCCCCAGCGCCTGGGCAATGTCCTGGATGATGCGCCAATCTTCGCGGGCCTCGCCGGGGCACTCCACCGCCTTGTTGATTTTAATCACGCGCCCTTCGGCCGTTGTCACCGTGCCCTCATCTTCTTCATGCAGCGAACCGGGCAGGACGATGTGGGCGTAGCGGGCGGTTTCGTTGAGGAAGAAATCAATGGCCACGTAGAATTCCAGCTTTTCTAGTTGGGCGCGGACAAAATTGTTGTCTGGGAGCGAAACCAGCGGATTGAAGCAGATGGAGAGCAGCCCCTTGATTTCTCCCTTGTCAATTTTGCGGAAAATCTCATACGCATCCACGCCGGGTTGGGGCAGATCATCAGGATTCATGCCCCAGACGCCGGCCACGTAAGCGCGGTGTTCGGGATTGCCCAGGTCGCGGGCGCCGGGGAGCTGGTCGCACTTCTGGCCGTGTTCGCGGCCGCCCTGGCCGTTGCCCTGCCCGGTGATGGTGGCGTAGCCACAGTTCTCGCGGCCAATGCGCCCGGAGGCCAGGACGATGTTAATCGCTCCCAACACGTTTTGCACTCCGTGGCTATGGTGCTCGATGCCACGGGCGTGCATGAGGAAGCTGGTGCTGGCCCTACCCCACCACTCGGCCGCCTGCCGGATGGCGTTTTCAGCGATGCCGGTGACTTGCTTTGTGGTGTCCATTCTTGCGTATGTTCGTCGACAGCTTCAAACCCAACAGTATGATTGGTAATGAAGTCATGGTCTAGCCAGTCGTTTTTGATCATCAGGTGCAGAATGCCGTTGAATAGGGCCACATCCCGCCCTGGCTTGATAGGCAGGAAGAGGTCACATGTACGGGCGATGGGGGTGATGCGCGGATCGACGACGATGATTTTGGCGCCATGTTCACGGGCCTGCCAGACGTAGTCGGTGGTGATGGGAGCGCATTCGGCTACATTAGCCCCGCTGATCCAGATGACTTCGGCTCCTAGAATGTCATTCCAGGGGTTGGCGGCGCGGTCAATGCCGAACGCTTTTTTGTTGCCGGCAGCGGCACTGACCATGCAGAGACGGCCGTTGTAATCAATATTGGCCGTACGCAGGCACATGTGGGCAAATTTGCCCATCAGGTAGGTTTTTTCCGTTGTCAGGCTGGCCCCGCTGAGGAGGGCGAAGGCGTCACGGCCGTATTCTTTCTGGATGCGCTCGATTTCGTCGGCGACGCGACCGATGGCCTGGGCGTAATCCATTGCCTTAAAGCCACCCGGAGCAGAGGTATCGCGCTCGTAAGCGTGTAGCAGCCGGTCAGGGTGGGTTCCTTGCAGGTAGCGCTTGACGCCTTTAGGACACAGCTTGCCCCGGTTGAAGGGAAATTCATACCAGGGTTCAAAGCCAATGACTACATTATC
>JAGVTM010000614.1 GCA_019136785.1 Chloroflexota bacterium
ACCATCTACCAGGAATCGCTTGCCGCCTTGCCGCACATTCAGACCAGCGAGGCATTGGAGGCATGGTACAAAAACACGCTGGGCAAGAAAGGGTCTGTGCAATTGATGACGCGCCAGGTTGGCCAACTTGCCGCCGCCGAGCGCCCTGTCTTTGGCAGCCGCGTCAATGAAGTCAAGCAGGCGCTGCAAACTCTCTATGACGAACGTCTGGCGCAGCTTAAAGGTGACGAGCTGGCGGCGCGCATTGCCGCCGAAGCGCTGGACGTCACCCTGCCAGGACGCACTGCCTGGCGTGGCGGACTGCACCCCGCCACGCAGATGCTGCGCGACATTTACCGCATCTGGGGCGACATGGGGTTCCAGATTTACCGCAGCCGGGACGTGGAAACGGACGAGTACAACTTTGAACTGCTCAACATCCCGCCGCACCACCCGGCCCGCGACATGTGGGATACCTTCCACACTATCACCCCCGGCGTCATTTTGCGCACGCACACCAGTCCAGGCCAGATTCACGCTATGAAGGAGTACCACCCGCATCCTATCCGCGTGATCTTGCCAGGTATGTGCTATCGCTACGAACATATCACCGCCCGCAGCGAAATCCAGTTCCACCAGGTGGAAGGGCTGGCTGTGGGCGTCAATATCACCTTTGCCGACCTGAAAGGCACGCTGGTGGAATTTACCCGCCGCGTCTTTGGCGGCGACCGTCCCACACGTTTCCGCGCCAACTATTTCCCGTTCACCGAACCCAGCGCCGAAATGGACGTGGAATGTATTTTGTGCGGCGGCAGCGGCTGCGCGGTGTGCAAATACAGCGGGTGGGTAGAGATTCTGGGCTGCGGCATGGTGCATCCCACGGTGCTGCGCAATGGCGGCTACAACCCGGACGTGCATTCCGGCTTCGCCTTTGGCATGGGGCCAGAGCGCATCGCCATGTTGAAATACGGCATAGAAGATATTCGTTATTTCTGGAGCAACGACCTGCGCTTCTTGCAGCAGTTCTAAAGGCGACGCATCTCGCCTCATACGGAGTAAGGCATGAAAGTTCCGCTGTCATGGTTAAAAGAATACGTGGACATTACGCTGCCCCCGGCCGAACTGGCGGAAAGGTTGACGCTGGCGGGTCTGGAGGTGGAGCAAGTTGAGTACATTGGCGTGGCTGGCGGCAGCGATGCCGGTCGGTTGGTGTGGGATCCAGGCAAAATTGTGGTGGGGCAGGTGTTGGCAGTGGAACCGCACCCCAACGCTGAACGGCTGGTGTTAGCCACGGTGGCGTATGGGGCTGCAGAACCGGAAATAGTGGTCACAGGCGCGCCTAACCTGTTTCCTTTCCTGGGCCAGGGAGACATTAGTCACTTACAGGTGTATTCCCCTTACGCTCTGGAAGGGGCGGAATTGTATGACGGGCACAAAGACGGGCAGGTGAAGATGACGCTGAAAGGGCGCAACCTGCGCGGCGTCTATAACCGCTCTATGCTCTGTTCGGAGAAAGAATTGGGGTTGAGCGGCGAACACGAGGGTATCCTGCTGCTGGAAGGGGATTACACGCCGGGCGCACCGTTGGCGGACGTGTTGGGCGATGTGGTGTTTGACATTGCCATCATTCCCAACATTGCCCGCTGCGCCTCGATGATTGGCGTGGCCCGCGAAGTGGCGGCGCTCACCGGGCAGCAGGTGCGCTATCCCAGCTATGACGTGGTGATGGAAGGGCCGCCGGCGGCTGATAAAGTGCGCCTGAGCACGGACAACCCAGACCTAAACCCGCGCTTTGTGGCGCTGGTGATTGAGGGTGTCACGCAGAAACCCAGCCCGCAGTGGATGCAGCGCCGTCTGAAACTGGCGGGGCAACGCCCGATCAACGTGGTGGTGGACATCAGCAACTACGTTATGCTGGAAATGGGACAGCCCAACCACACTTTTGACTATGACTTCCTGCGCCGCCGCGCTGATGAATATGATCCGGGCGGGCCCATTCACATTCACACCCGCCTGCCCCGCGAGGACGAAACACTGACCACGCTGGATGGGGTGACGCACTCGCTTGAATCGTACAATATTCTGGTGACCGACCCGCTAGGCAATCTGAGCCTGGGGGGCGTCATGGGTGGGCGAAATAGCGAGATTAACGATGACACCACCAATGTCTTGCTAGAAGCGGCAGCCTGGAATTACATCAACATCCGCCAGACCACCAACCGGTTGAAGATTAAGAGCGAAGCGGGTTTCCGCTTCAGCCGCGGCGTGCATCCCAGCCAGGCGGTGTTGGGGGCGCGGCGAGCGGCGGAACTGCTGCGGCAGCTGGCGGGCGGCGTAGTGGCGCAGGGGATTATTGATTACTACCCCAATCCACCGCAGCCGGTTACGGTGAGCTTGACGGCGGCAGAAGTGTCCCGCCTGGGGGGGATTGATCTGTCTACGGCGGAAATTAAGCGCATCCTGGAATCCCTGGCGTTTACGGTTGAGGAAACGGCAACGGGGTTATCCGTTACCAGTCCCGATTTCCGCATGGATATTACGGGCCGGCATGATCTGGTGGAAGAAGTATGCCGCATCTATGGGTATGATCGTATTCCCACGACGACCATGGGCGATGCGCTGCCGCCGCAAAGGGGAAACCTGGCACTGGAACGGGAAGAAGCCATTAAGGACATCCTGGTGCAATCAGGCGTGCAAGAGATCATTACGTATCGCCTGACGACGGCGGAGCGGGAAAACCGGTTGCTGCCGGCAATGCGCGGCGCGCCCGCGGATGATCGTCCCTATGTCACCCTGGCGAACCCCATCACCGTGGACCGCGCGGCTATGCGCCACAGCCTGCTGGCTTCTGCGCTGGAAGTGGCGGCAGCCAACAGCCGTTTCACGGATTATCTGGCGCTGTTTGAGTTGGGGCAGATTTATCTGGCTTCGGAAGACGGTGTGCTGCCGGACGAACTGCGCCGCCTGGCCCTGGTGATGACCGGGGCGCGCCAGCCGGAACATTGGGGGGATGGACAGAAAATGCCGGCATCTCTTGACTTCTTCGATCTCAAAGGCGTCATTGAAACTTTGCTGGTGCGGCTGCACATCGCCAACGCCCACTTCGAGGCGGCGCAGCACCCCACCTGGCGGCCCGGACGCACCGCCCGCCTCTACCTGGGCGAGCGGCAGCTTGGCTACCTGGGCGAACTGCATCCGCTGGTGGTAGAAGGCTTCGACATCCGCACGACCCGCCCGGTGCTGGCTGCCGAACTCGATCTGGACCTGCTGCTCGGCGCCATTCCCGACCTTTATAAGGTGACCGCTATTGCCAATTTCCCACCTGTGCAGGAAGACCTGGCCCTGGTGGTAGACACAACGACGCCTGCCGCCGCCGTAGCCGCCGCCATCCAGCGCGCCGGCGGTTACCTGCTCAAAGAAGTGGCTCTGTTTGACGTCTATGCCGGGGCGCAGTTGCCGGCGGGCAAGAAGAGCCTGGCGTATCATTTGACCTTCCAGGCCCCCGACAAAACGCTGCAAGACAAAGACGTCAGCAAACTGCGGCAGCGCATCCTGAAACAACTGGAACAGAACCTGGGCGCAACCTTGCGCTAAGCAATCGTCTAAAAATCACTTCCCATTCTGGAGCCGCGGCTGCGGCCGGTAAAGTTGCCGGCTAAAGCCGCTACTCCGGGAACTTATTTATGGACGGTTCCTAAACGCGACGTTACGCGCCGTTAGCGAGAGTACAAAAGTCTTCAAGCCTTTTGTACTCTGGCGCTGCCCAATGTAAGACAAAACGCCGTTTTGTCCCAAAAACCTATGAAAAAGATTCTACGTTGGGTCGTCTATGGCTTATTAGCCGCCGCCGTCAGGCTGGCCATGAAGGTTCGCGTAGAGGGGCGGGAAAACCTGCCTCCTGGCGGGCCCTACATCGTCATTGGCAATCACTTTAGCTGGTTTGAAGCCCCCCTGCTCTTCACCATCCTGCCGCAGCACCCCGTCCTCTTTGGCGCCGTGGAACTTCTGCGGATTCCCGCTTTGCGCTTTCTGGCCTGGCTGTTCCCGGTTATCCCCGTCTGGCGGGGGCAGGTGGATCGGCAGGCGCTGCACAGCGCGCTAGACGTGTTGGCGTCAGGGCAGGTGTTGGGCATTTTCCCCGAAGGCGGCATTGACCCCGAACTGCAAACAGCCATCAGTAAAGGACATCAATATGCCCGCACCGAAGGTAAAAACACCCGCCACCCCGCCGTCTTAATCCAGGCTCACTCTGGCCCCGCTTACCTGGCGGTAACCAGCGGCGCGCCCATTCTGCCCATTGCTTACATGGGTACGGAAAACGTGCTGGATAACTTGCGTCGTCTGCGGCGCACGCCCGTCACTGTGCGCATTGGGCCCCTGTTTGGCCCCCTGGCGCTGCCGGCAGACGCCCGCGGCGCCGCGCGGCGACAGGCTTACGCCACTCTGGCGGATGGGATGATGCGGGAAGTGGCGACCTTAATGCCGGCAGCCTACCACGGCGTCTACGCTGCCGCCGCCACGATGAGCCCGCAAAATTAAAAGCCCCACCGAACCAATACCCGCCGGCTTTCCGTTTGCCAGATTTGTACACCTGGGAAAAATCAGAGAGAATATTGGCAGTTCATCTCCACTCAAAACACGTCACGTAAGGGATAGAAAATGCGCAACAGGGACAAACAGGCACAGCTCTGGCAGTGGACAGGCAGTGTGGGGATTTTTTTGCTGCTTTTCTTACTTCTATACCCCCATCCGGCTGCCGCCCAAGATATTGTCACTTTCCAGGACGAGGGTCCCCTATTTGAAAACGTCACCGAAGCTGCCGGCTTTACCGCCGTGCACCATGCCGTTTACATGATCACGGGCCAGGCCTGGGCGGACGTCAACCAGGACGGCTGGCTCGACCTCTACCTGACCGACAGCGGCGGGCCCAACAGCATGTATCTGAACAACGGCAACGGCACATTTTCCCTGGCGCCTTACACGGGCAGCATGGCCCTCTGGCTGGAACGCAGCGGCGGCGCGGTCTTCGGCGACTACGACAACGACGGCTGGCCCGACCTGTACGTTCTCAACTGGGGGCCTAACGTCCTGTTCCACAACAGCCAGGGGCAGGGCTTTACCGACGTGACAGCGGCAGCCGGGGTGGGAGATGACAGCGCCGGCAAATCCGCCGCCTGGGGCGACTACGACAAAGACGGCTTTCTGGACCTCTACGTAGCCAACTGGAGCTGCACGCCCGAATGCGGACGCCCACAGGCAGGCGACCTCGACCGTCTCTACCACAACAACGGCGATGGCACGTTTAGCGACGTGACCACGCTGCTGGGCGGCGGCGTCACGGGCGCGGGCTTTGCCGCCAGTTTCCTGGACTATGACAACGACGGCGACGCGGACATCTACCTGGTCAACGATGAGTTCCTCAACCCCATCGGCAACAAGCTATGGCGCAACGACGGCCCTGGCTGCGGCGGCTGGTGTTTTGTGGAAACGGCGGCTGCCGCTGGCGCGGAAGAGCACGTCATGGGCATGGGTCTCTCGCCCAACGACTATGACAATGACGGCGACCTGGATATGTTCTTCTCCAATGCGGGCCAGATGGTGCTGCTGCAAAATCAGGGCAACGGCAGCTTTGTGGACGTCGCCATGTCTGCGGGCGTGGCGCTCGACCCCTCCGCCATCGGCTGGGGTTCTATCTTCTTTGACTACGACCGCGACGGCTGGCGCGACCTTTACCTGGCGCTGACGGCGCACGGCGAGGCGGGCGGCGGCTACAATGTTCTGTTCCGCAACAACGGCGACGGCACGTTTTCCCAGGTGAACAACAGCGGCGCCGCCGACCCCGGCGAAAGCATGGGCGTGGCTTACGCCGATTACGACAACGACGGCTGGCTAGATTTCGTCGTGGGCAACTCCAACCAGGGCTATCACCTGTACCGCAACCTGGGGACGGTGGGCGCAGAAAACAACTGGCTTTCCCTCACCCTGCGCGGCGCGGACCGCATCAACCGCGACGCCGTGGGCGCGCGCGTTTACCTGACCACCAGCGATGGTCGCCAACAAATGGAAGAAGTCATCAACGGCGCCAGCCTGGGCGCGGGTAGCGCCCTGACGCTCTATTTTGGCTTGGGCCCCGCCACCCTGCAGCAGGTGGAAGTGGTCTGGCCCAACGGGCTGCGGCAGCAGGTGCGCGGGCTGGTGGAAAACCGGCGGTATGAACTGACCTACACGGGCGCGCCCGTCTGGCTGGATGCCCCGGCTGCCGGCACGGCCGCAGACGGCTCAACGGTAGGCGCTGGCGCGGCGGATACGGCTTTTACGCCTATGGTCACCGACTCCGCCGGGGGGTCGCTTTCGCCTCTCAATTTGGGACTGGCGCTGCTGCTGGCTTTGCTGCTGCTCCTCCTGACCCGCCGCTGGCTGCGCCAACGCGCCCGCTAACTCTTCTCGTAGGGCAGGTTGGCAACGGGTGTGTTTCATTTCAGTTGAAAGTCACACCGCTAAGGGTAATTGTGCATACCCTCGGTTTGTATTAGGTGGTTGAACATTCTTATCTGTAACCAGGGATTTTTTCGCTGAAC
>JAGVTM010000291.1 GCA_019136785.1 Chloroflexota bacterium
ATTATACTTATCGAGCTTCATGTTCTCCTCGGAGTAGAACAGAAACCGAGTTTTTCCCAAAAGCTCGGTTTCTAACTTACCCCCACCCTGACCCTCCCCCTAAAGGATGCCCCCCTAAAGGGGGAGGGAATCTGGCTCCCTCTCCCTTTAGGGAGAGGGCTGGGGAGTGGGTGAAAACGACATGGATCACCCTTTAATCACAGCAATAGGCGTCAGGCGGGCGACTTTGTGGGCAATGCCCGCCCCATGCACCACCTCCACCACGCGATCCACGTCCTTATAAGCCATCGGCGCTTCTTCCGCCAGGCCCGCCATGCTGCCCGCGCGTACCTGAATACCGACATCCTCCAATTCCTGCCGCAGTTCGCTGCCGCGCACCATCTTTTTGGCTTGCGAACGACTCATGGTGCGCCCGGCGCCGTGGCAGGTGGAGCCAAACGTCTGCTCCATAGAGCCAGTGGTACCCAACAGCACCCAACTGGCAGTGCCCATAGAGCCAGGCACCAGCACGGGCTGGCCGATGTCGCGGTAAACGTCCGGCAGTTCGGGCGAGCCGGGCCCAAAAGCCCGCGTGGCCCCTTTGCGATGCACGCACACCTTCACGGGCTTGCCGTCAATCTCATGCGTCTCAATTTTAGCCATATTGTGGGCAATGTCATATATCTGGTAAACGCTGTGGTTGGGCACATGCCCGGCCAACGCCTGCTCAAAGCTGCGCCGGATGTAGAAGGTAAGCACCTGGCGGTTGACAAAGGCGTAATTGGCGGCGGCGTTCATGGCAGCGAAGTAATCCTGTCCCTCTGGGCTGCTCAGCGGAGCGCACACCAGTTCCCGATCCGCCAGCTTGATGCCATACCGTTGCACGCTTTCCTGGAACAGGCGCACGTAATCGGTGCAAACCTGATGCCCAAAACCGCGCGAACCGCAGTGGATTTGCACCACCACCTGCCCTGGATATAGTCCCATGCGCTGCGCCGCCAGGTCGTGGAAAATTTCGTCTATCACATCCACTTCAATAAAGTGGTTGCCCGCGCCTAGCGTGCCAATTTGCGGCCGTCCGCGTTCTTTAGCGCGGGCGCTGACTTTGCCGGCATCCGCCCCACTGAGCCGCCCCCTTTCTTCGGTGCGTTCCAGGTCGGCGGGCGTGGCATAGCCATTCTTCAGCGCCCACTGCCCCCCCTGCTCCACCAGCCGGTCCAGTTCGGCGTTTGTCAAACGCACGTGCCCTTTTTCGCCCACGCCGCTGGGGCAGTTGGCATAGAGCGCCGACGCCAGATTGTCCAGGTAAGGCGCCACATCCTCCTGCGCCAACTGCGTCCCCAACAGGCGCACGCCACAATTGATGTCGTAGCCAACTCCTCCAGGGGAAATAACGCCGTCGGGAAGTAGGGTGGCAATGACGCCGCCGATGGGAAAGCCGTATCCCTGGTGGATGTCAGGCATAGCCAGGGCGTATTTGACGACACCCGGCAGCGTCGCCGTATTGACCAATTGGGTCAAACTTTTGTCGCCCAGGGTTTCTTCCAGCAGAACAGCGTCCGCATAGAAGCGCGCGGGTACACGCATATCCCCGCGATAAGCAGCGGGAATTTCGTAAATGTACGGCGTAATTCGTTTGAAATCTCCAGGGCTAACCATGTTAACCTCCTTTGAGAATAGTGGTGAGTGGCGAGTGGCGAGTGGTCAGTGCATGACCCGTCCACAAAACCAATGGTTCGGCTGCGCTCACCACAAGTCTGTGTAAATCCGTCTAATCTGTGAAATCTGTGATGATATTTTCATCTCTGTGTAAATCTATCTAATCTGTGAAATCTGTGATGATATTTTCATCCATGATGAATGGCGTGTGGTCAGAGGCCTTACACGTCAAAGACAATGGTGGCTTCCATGCCGGCATCTGTCTGCACAATTTCCAGATTATGGTACGTCACCGCCTTGATGTGCTTGAGCAATTCGGGCACGGGCCCGCCGCGCACTACCGCCAACAGACGCCTGGCAGAAACCTGCTGTACGTCAAATTCCGTACACACCAGCATTTCGCTTTCCGCCCAATAGGCTAATTCGCTCAACCAATCCACCAGCAGCGTTTCCGCGTCAAACGCTTCCAGGGAAATAGTTCTTTGCTCCGTCAAAGGAACCGCGCTTAACTCCCCCACCATCAGACTGCTCATGCCCTGAGCGGCATGGCGCAGCAGCGCCGCCCAATCCGCGCCAGAAACGCGCAGCGACCAGTCGGCTGTGTGTTCCACCACCACGTAAGGCGGGGGAGCAGTCTTATTGTCAGGAAGAACGACATCTTGAGCATCCATGTCAGGGGCATTCATTGTTCACCATCCTGCCGTTACGCCGGCTTATCTGATTTACATTGTAACATGATAGCCAGCTATATCTCAATACCACAAGTGCGAAGCACGATTCTTTTAGATGACGAATCAGTCAAACTGGGGTATCTTTGGCTGAAGAAATCCATGAAAGCATTAGCCACGAATCACCCGAATTATCTCGCCACTCACCACTCACCACTACTCACGAAGGAACATTCCATGAGCAACCCCAACCAACCTGAGCAACCTGCCGGCAAAGAACCCACAGCGCCAGCCAAACAAATTATGATTGACATTCCCGCCGACCTGAAAGCGGTTTATGCCAATATCGCCTTCATCAGCCATACGCCAGCCGAAATGGTCATAGATTTCGCCCAGATTTTGCCCCGTACCCCCAAAGGCAACGTCCAGGCGCGCATCATCATGTCCCCCATGCACACCAAACTGCTGTGGCGGGCATTAGGCCAGAACATAGCCAACTTCGAGCGGCAGTTTGGCGAAATCCGCTTTCCGCGTACCCTGGCAGACGAGCTATTTAGTTTCTCGCCGCCCAACCAGGGCAGCGACGAATAACGAGGCGCCCGATGGATAATCTGGAAGTCATCAGCGAACGCATCCGGCAGCAAATGGAAGCCGTATCCGCCGCCCGCGACGCCGCCTACCAGCAGTCGCGGGAACTTGTCAGCGCCTGCGCCCGCACCATCCGCGCCATTCACCGTGAGGAGTGGGCAAACGCCGAGCAGCTTTTGCAGCAAACGCGCCAGGCGGCGCAAAAGCTAACGGCAGGCGTATCCGCTTATCCTGATCTCTATTACGCTGGCTACACGCAAGACGCCTTAAAAGAGTACGTCGAAGCCCACCTGACCTATGCTTTGGTGCGCAACCAGACGCTGCCCACGCCAGAGGAGCTAGACGCCGAAGATAGCACCTGGCTAAATGGCCTGGCTGAAGCCGCCACAGAACTGCGGCGGCGCATCCTGGACATTATTCGCCTGGGGCACAGCGCGGAGGCGGAGCGGTTGCTAGACGTAATGGACTCTATTTACAGCGTACTGGTAACGTTTGACTTTAACGACAGCGTCACCGGCGGGCTGCGGCGGCGCACGGATACCGTGCGTTCCGTGCTGGAGCGCACGCGGGGAGACTTGACGACCAGTTTTCGCCAGGCGGAACTGCAAACGGCGCTAGAAGCCTTGGAGCGGAAAATGCAAGCATGAGTCAGTTTTTAGCTGCCAGGTCGCTCTGAAACTTCACCGCCAGGACGCGAAGATCGCCCGGAAAGCCCGGCAGGCCATTTACCGAACTATTTTCTTAAACCTCAAGCAACCTGCTATACCTGGGCGGCGGCGCGGAACGCTGTTCAGGCGTCCGGCGGATGAGAATGAGCGGTGAGGAAGCCGAGACCAAAGCCCGCCAGGCAGCCCGCGCCGCCCCACCAGGGAGCGCGTTGGATAACCCAGATAATTTCCGCCGGCGTAAACTCAGGTCCGTGCGCGTGCAGCCCGGTCTTGACCGCCATCAGCGCCAGCCCGCCAGCAGCAGCCGCCAATCCCACGTAGGCTCCGCCAGCCGCCAGCAGCAGCGCCCACTGCCAGAGGGTCAGCCAGCGACGACGGCGACGCTGCAGCCAATGCCCCCACGACAGCAGCGCCAGGCCAGCCGCCAGCGCCAGGGTGCTCGCCAGATTGCCCTCCTGGGGAATCCAGATGAAAAAGTAAGCAGCCATCAAGATGGTCAGCAGGCGCAGCGCAGGTAAAGGTGGCGGTATGTCCATAAGCGAGATAGAGCCAGGTTCCCTCCCCCTTTTGGACATTGAGAAAATAATCGGGTAATCCCACCCCGATTGCCAGGGAAGGTGTAATGGTGGGCAAGGGCGCGCAGCGACCTCGCCAGGGAAGGGGTAATGTAGGGCGAGGGGCGCTGCGCGCCCCTCGCCCTCTCCGAAAGCCCCCTTCCCCCCAGGGGGGAAGGGGGTTGGGGGATGGGGGCTTCCTCCCCCCGTTTGCCGAATTATTTCCTCAAACCTCAAGGCGAGAACGTTGTCCCTGGCTTGACGCAGCGGGTGAAAACGGGATAATCAGCGGCGTCAGTGCAACGACAATGATACCTGCCGCCGCATATTACGCAATCTGAAAGCAAGACCCTATGCCATCCCACTCCTCTTCTGAAACCTATGAACGCGCCGCCTGGCGCGTTTTGTACACGGGCTTACAAGACGGCGCCACCAACATGGCGATTGATGAAGCTATTCTGGAGGCGGTCAATGCCGGCAGCAGCCTCCCCACCCTGCGCTTCTACGGCTGGGTCCCCGCCTGTCTCTCCCTGGGATATGGTCAGGAATGGGATGTAGCTGACCTGGCAGCCTGCGCCGCGCACGGTTGGGACGTGGTGCGCCGCCCCACAGGCGGGCGGGCCATCCTGCACGTGGACGAGCTGACCTACAGCGTCGCCGCGCCAGAGACAGAACCGCGCGTGCAAGGCGGTATCCTGGAAAGCTATAAACGCCTGTCCGAAGCCTTGTTGGCTGGCTTGCAGTTGATGGGGTTGGAACCAACGCGAGCCAAACCGTATTACAGCGACCAGGGCCCACTGGGGCCAGCCTGTTTCGATGGGCCATCTAACTATGAGATCACCATGGGGCAGATGAAACTGCTGGGCAGCGCTCAGGCGCGCCGCCGCGGCATGGTCTTGCAGCACGGCACGCTGCCGCTCTACGGAGACATTACGCGCATTGCCGAGGCGCTGGCTTTCGACGCCCCCGGGCAGCGCACCGCCACGCGGCTGCGGCTGCATTATCGGGCCACCACCGTCCTGCAAAGCCTGGGGCGGCGGGTGGAAATAGAGGAAGCCGCCAGCTTCATGCGGGATGGATTTGCCAGGCAGCTAAACCTGGAACTGATTGACAGTGAACTGACGGCAGCAGAACTGGCGCGGGCAGCGCAAATTCGCGCCGAGAAGTTTGCCAATGAGACGTGGACGAAAAGAGTGTAGCAGCTTGTCGGAAAAGCATTAGATGCTATTCGGAGTCGGCCCTTATCTGCGTCTTTCCGCGTCATCAGCGTCCCATTTTTAAGAAATGAGAGAGGAATTTTGATGAAAAAACGGCTTGTTTTGTTGGGGATGTTGCTGCTGGCAATGGGTGGGCTGGCTGCGTGTGGGGATGCCGGCAATGATACGATTGATCCCCGAACCTTGCAGGGACAGCTTGATACGTTTGATAGTTATCGCGCCACCACCTACATCCTGGTCAAGCCAGATGTGGGCGACGCCCAAGGGGTAAACGTGGAAATGTCCGTGGTCAAAGACCCGCCAGCCAAACGAGTCCTTTTCCGGCTGGAAGGCGTCCAATCCGTGGCTGAACTCAACAGCATGGAGTTCATAGAAATCGGCAGCGACATTTACATCAACTTGCCGCAGCTAGGGTGCATGAAAGAAACGCAAGAAACGCTGGGGGAGCTGGGCAGCCCCACGCAGGGACTACCCACCACAGACCAGTTGCTCAGCACGCTCAGTTCCGCCGAACGGGTCACGCCGGACGAAACGGTGAACGGCGTCTTGACCCGCCATTACGTTTTTGATGAAAAGGCTGTGGAAAACAGCGACGCCGTCGAATCGCTGGATGGTCATTTGTATCTGGCGGCAGATACGGGTTATCTGGTTAAGTTGACCATGACAGGACGCGGCTCTGCTTCGTTCATAGACCCCACCGTGCTAACCACAGGCGCGTTTGAGGTGGAAATGAACATCCTGGAAATCAACACGCCCATCGTCATTGAACCGATGGAAGGTTGCGAGGTCCCCTTCAGCGACCAATAACGAGAACCAAAGCCCCCTTCCTCCTGAATTTGCGCCCTTTGCGCCTTGGCGGTGAGACCTTTTTCCGCCTATGGCGCCGGCGTGGTCAGAATAGTGCCCTTTGGTAATTCCTGCTCATAAGGGGGAGCCGGCGGCGGCGGGGCGTCGGTGAAGATGACGTTGTCAAATCCCAGTTTATTGAGAAAAGACTCCATGTTGGCGCGGGCGTTTTCGTTGGCTTCTTGCAGGATGCCGGCAGCCAGCGCCTCTTCCAATATCTGTTTCTCCGCTTCCTGCCGCACCTGCGTCTCCAACTGCGGGTCTACCTGGGCAAATAAACCCTTATCCCGATCCGCCACGTAAGATTGGGTGTTATCCAGGCTGTAATGCAGCACCTGCGCCTCCGGCAAATGCAC
>JAGVTM010000531.1 GCA_019136785.1 Chloroflexota bacterium
TCCACTGACCACCGACCACTGATCACTCGCCACTCACCACTATTTCTTTTGAAGGAGTTTTCTTGTGTTGAAGAAACCTGCAGGTGTGGTTTTGTTGTTAATGCTGGCTGGCGCAGTCTTGCTGGCGCTGATTGGCGGCGGGCGGGCGCAGGCGGCGTCTACGCTGGCGGCGGGCGACCTGGCTGTTGTCGGCTTTAACTATGATGACCCGGATGAGTTCGCTTTTGTGCTGCTGGTGGACATCGCTGCTGGCACGGAAATCAAATTCACCGATAATGGCTGGAAGGCGGATAATACCTTCCGTACCGGTGAAGGTATCCTGACCATGACGGCGAATGTACCGGTGGCTGCCGGCACGGTGGTGGACATGACAGCCCCCTTTGCCAGTACGCCGACCTGGACCACTTCTCTCTCTGGCAGCCTGGCTTTTTCTACCAGCGGCGACCAGATTCTGGTTTACCAGGGCAGCGAAGCGGCACCCGGCTTTGTTTATGCGTTGAACAGCGAAGGTTCTGGCTGGCAGCCCGACGCCATTAATTCCAATACATCGGCGCTGCCGCTGGGTTTGAGCGACGGCTATACCGCCGTCGCCCTGAACGAGGTAGACAACGCTATTTACGTGGGACCAACCAGCGGCACGCAAGTAGACCTGCTAGGGGCAATTAGCAGCCCCGTTAACTGGAGCGGGGATGACGGCGTGCGCCAGATCATGCCGGCAGGCCCGTTTACCGTACTGCCGCCTGGCGGGCCCACGCCCACGCCCACGAACACGCCTTACCCTTGCACGTCCATTCCTGAAATCCAGGGGCCGGGCAACGTTTCGCCGTGTGAGAACCGCAACGTGGTGAATATCCCCGGCTGCATCACCGGCGTGACAGACACCGGATTTTACTTCCAGGATGAGAGCGGCGATGGCGATCCAGCTACCTCCGATGGCATATTTGTGTACCAGTACAGCAGTTGGGCCAATCCGGGCGGCTGGGAAGCGGGCGACCGCGTCACCGTTTCGGGGCAGATTATCGAGTATTATGACACGACAGAGTTCCAATCGGGGAACAGCGTGAACGTGGTGGGAATCTGCACGCCGCCGGCGGCAATCGTTATTCAGCCGAATACCAACCCCAATATGGACCCCATGACCTTGTACGAGCGATACGAAGGAATGCGGGTACGCATGTCGTTTGATGGTTGGGTGGTGGGCGCAACCAAACGGTTTATCTCTGATTTTGCGGCGGGCGATCCCGAAATTGCTTTTGTGGATTTTGGCAGTTCCATTCCCGACTATAGCCGCGTTTATGAGATGGATTACCCTGGCTACCAGGGCATCAACTATATCAGCGGCGGGCTGGATCAGGATCTGCCAGACCTGGACTTTGGCGACGACATCGCGGGGGTGAATATCACCGGGGTGTTGGGGTATCAGTTTGACAAGTACACGCTGCTGGTGGATGCGCCGCCGGCTTTGAGCTTTGTGGATAACCCTGATGTGACGGCTTACAATCCAGAGCGGAATCCACTGGCACAGGCGTTTGATATCTGCTACTTCAACGTGGAAAACTTGTTTGACCACATCAACGACGGGCAGGGGGATTGGGGGGATTGGGCGCCCGGCTGGCCCGACAGCGGCACACCGGAAGGTGAGGCGCTGTACCAGGCTAAACTGGATGAAACAGCCGCCGTGATCGTGGACAGCATGAAAGCGTGCCAGGTGATTGGCGTTGAAGAAATGGAGGGAAAACAACAGGTCTATGATGACCTGGCGGCCACAGTGGCGGCGCTGACGCCAGGCGCAACCTGGGCGGGCGTGTATGTGGAATCAGGCGACGGACGGGATATTTCGCAAGGCTTCCTCTACCGCAGCAACCTGGTAACGCTGGTGGGCGGCGTCACGCCCGTTAGCGGCGCGCCGTATACGTCGTGGGTGGCTGATGGGGCATTGGACTTTGTGCGCGTGCCGGCAACGGCGTTGTTCCGCTTCCATGCGGGCACAGCCTTCCAAACGGAGATACGCTTGTACGTGGCTCACTTTAAGTCGAAGCGGGCCAGCGCGAGCTGCGCCACGCCAGATTGCACGGACATCCGCGAAAAAGAGGCGGCTGACCTGCGGGACATTCTGGTGCACCATCAAACGGTAGGGGAAAAGGCGATTGGCGGCGGCGATCTTAACGATACGTTGGGTTCGTCGCCTATTGCCATTCTGGAAGCGGCTGCCGGCATCACCAACTTCCACGCCATGCTGCCGCCAGCGCAGCGCTGGGGATATGTGTTCAATGGGGAAAGCGAGGTGTTGGATTATATGTTTGTCACCGATAACCTGGCAGAAACGCAACTGCCAGCCTTGTTGTGGCAGCCAGACTTTAGCCCCATTCATGTGCATGCCGATTTCCCCAGCAACGAGCGCAGTTCTGACCACGACCCCATTCGGGCGATCTTTGGCGTGCCAGATTTGAGCGACCTGCCTACGTTTGGCGCGGCCTGGCACACTTATGATGGTTTGCAGTTAGGGGCTGCCTGGGATGGAGACGCCAGCGACGCTGCCGGCAGCGACAATGGCAGCGACGACGGTATCTCTATTCAAGCCAGCTACTGGCATCCTTACCAGACGGTGCCGGTAACGGCTAACGTGGTCGGAGGGGCTGGCTGGCTGGCTGCCTGGTTTGACTGGAATCTGAACGGGGCGTTTGAGGCAAATGAGATAGGGATCAGTCAGGCGGTGAATGCCGGCAGCAGCGTCATCACCGTGGCCATTCCAGGCACAGCCCAAATCGGGCTGGGGCCCGCCACCGTATTACCGGCCCGCTTCCGGCTCTACCGCAGCAATGACGAACCCGTCACCGTGACCACCGGGGCCGCTGCCGGCGGCGAAGTGGAGGATTACAGCTTCAACATTCCCGCCTCTGGCGCGCCCGTGCTCAATCTGAGCTACACCTACAATATGAACAATGGCTCGTCTGGCGCCGGCTTCTACACCCTGCTCGGCGGTCAGACGTTCGTGGACAATGGCACGGGCGGAAGCTGGACCTTCCTGTCCAACCCGGCGCGCATCTATCTGCAATACAGCGGCGGGGCTAACTGCGCGGCGCGGGCTATTGGCTACTTCACCAGCCCGACCACGCTGCAAGGGTATCGCCAATGTCAGGACGGTTCCGGGGCGGTGGGGACCTGGAACGCCGTGCGCGTACTATCGCCGCAATAAGCTGCAATTGTAGGGCGATTTTCCAAAATCGCTCACCCGATTTTGGAAAATCAGGCTAAAACGGCACACGCTTTTCACTCATCGCCGCGCGCCCCGCGCATGCGCGGCAACCTGTAGGACAAACTGTGGAAGCCCCCTTCCCCCCTGGGGGAAGGGGGTTGGGGGATGGGGGCTTACTTCCCCCGTTTGCCGAAAAGTGGTGCAACCGGTTACCGTTGCATCCAGGGCGCAGCGGATTATAATGGGCATGAAGCAAATGGTAGATAACGAAAGTTGACAACAGTGAGTATTGAACTATGGAAAATGTAACGACAGCCCGCATCCTGGTAATCGAAGACGAAGACCGCATCCGCCAATTTTTGCAGCGGGGATTGGCTTATGAAGGGTACCGCGTGGACCCGGCAGCGGATGGACGCACCGGTTTGGACATGGCGCGGGACAACCCGCCTGACCTGGTGCTGCTGGACATTATGCTGCCGGGCATTGATGGGTTTGAAGTATGCCGGCGGCTGCGGGCGGCCAGCGACGTGCCTATCTTGATGCTGACGGCTAAAGAGTCCATTGAAGACCGCGTGACGGGTCTGGATGCCGGGGCAGACGATTATTTGACCAAGCCGTTTTCGTTTGACGAACTGCTGGCGCGGGTGCGCGCTTTGTTGCGGCGGGCGCAGCCAGCCAAGCCGCAGGTATACCGGTTTGCCGACCTGGAATTGGACACGGGTACACGCCAGGGGCGGCGCGCCGGCAAAACTTTTGACCTGACGGCTAAAGAGTACGAACTGCTGGAGCTTTTCATGCGCCACCCGCGGCAGGTGTTGACGCGCGACGTCATCTTTGATCGGGTTTGGAACTATGATTTTGGCGGCGAAAGCAACATTATTGAAGTGTATGTGCGCTATTTGCGCCAGAAGACCGAGCATGATGATCTGCCGCGCCTGATCCACACGGTGCGCGGCATTGGTTACGTGCTGCGCGAAGAATAAGCCGGCGCGCCGGAGCGTTGGCGGGAGCCTGCCGCGCTGCACACAGATTACGGGATTACTCATCCTGAACTCATATTGACCCTGTAGAATAAACGTCGGGTGCGATGCACTTTTGGCGGCTATTTATTTTTGTTTTCCTGTCCTGAACCCACCCATCGGAGAAGCCTTTGTCTATCCGGCTGCGCCTGACTCTGGTCTACACCTTCATCCTGGCGATTATTCTGCTAGTATTTGGCAGCGCTGTGTATTTCATCTCGCGGGAAACTTTGTTGGCGGAGATTGATGAGAGCTTGCAGGAAGTGGCTACCAGCGTGCGCGACGAGAGCCAGGCAGTCTTTCTCAGCAACGTGCCCATGGTCATCTCCCCCGAGGAACTGGATATGTTCCAGACAGCCACTTTCTTTGTGACGATCGTGGATGAAAAGGGTAACTTTCTGGACAGCTCCTCCAGTCTGCGCGGCTATGACCGGCTGCTGGATCCGATGGGAATGCACGCCGAGCCACATTACAGCATGGTGCTGCGGCAAGGCAAGACGCTGCGCGTCTTGACCGTGCCCCTGGCGGCTACTACACCAGCAGGGGTGGAGATTATTGGGTACGTGCAGGTAGCCACCCTCATAGATGATTATTTGCTGGCCATGAACCGGCTGCGGCTGACGCTGCTGTTCACCGGCTTTGCGGCGGTGACCCTGTCTTTGTTCGTGGGCGTGCTGGTTTCTCACTCTTATCTGAAGCCGCTGGATGATATTGCGGCGGTGGCGCTGCGTATCACGCGGGCGGATGATCTGAGCAAGCGGCTGCCAGATGCGGGGCGGCAGGATGAGATTGGGCATTTAACGATGGCCCTCAACAACACCCTGGACCGGCTGGAGAAATTGTTCCGCTCGCAGCAGCGTTTTCTGGCGGACGTGTCGCACGAACTGCGCACGCCGCTGACGGCGCTGCAAGGCAATGTGGATTTGATGCGGCGCATGGGGGAGGCCGATCCGGAGTCGCTGAGCGCCATGCAAGAGGAACTGGCGCGCATGACGCGCCTGGTGGGGGATTTATTGTTTTTGGCGCGCACAGACGCGGGTGGGCTGCCGATTCAGAAGCAGCCGGTGGATTTTGATACGGTATTTCTGGATGTGTACCGTCAGGCGCAGCATCTGAGCGACAGCGTGTGTATTGAACTGGTGGATGTAGATCAGGTGCGGCTGCTAGGGGACGCGGACAGGCTGCGCCAATTATTGCTCAATCTGGTGGATAATGCGGTTAAATATACGCCGGCCGGAGGCAAGGTGCGGCTGTCTCTGTCTAAGGAGAATGGGCTGGCGAAAATCAGCGTGTCTGACACGGGCGTGGGGATTCCGCCGCAGCATATTCCCTTCATCTTTGATCGCTTTTATCGGGTGGACAAGGCGCGCACGCGGGCGCAAGGGGGATCAGGGCTGGGATTGTCTATTGCTAACTGGATTGCCCAGGCGCACGGCGGAGAGATTTCAGTGAGCAGCGAAGTGGGGCAGGGGACGACTTTTGTGGTCTCTTTGCCGGTGCTGCCGGAAGCGCAGCGGGTTGTGCCGGCAGATGCAACAGACACCCGCCCGGCCATGCGCGTATTGGCAGCTATCAGCAGCAACCGGCACGAACTGCATCAGTAGAGCGCTTCGTTTTCAGCGACGAAGCAGGATGAAGAGGCCCGCGGCTACCAGCAGCAGCGACCAGAAAATGCCGGCATCGAACCAGCCGAAGTTGCTGAGCAGAAAGAATGCCCCCAACAAGATCAAAACGATGCCGCCGGCAACCGGACGTTTTTCTGACTGGCTCATCTTGTCAAAACTTTCGCTGACCGTTTGTCCAATTGAGGCCAGGTTTTCTTGTACGTAAGCGCGGGGAGCCGTTTCCAGATTCGACTCGCGCGGCATGATCACCATAAGGATCAGGTACAGCAGCGGCCCGATGCCGCTGGCGGGAATGAGCAGCAAGAAGGCGATTCGTACCAGCAAGGGATCAACCTGGAGATACATAGCGATCCCGCCGCAAACGCCAGCTATGATCTTTTCTGAATCGCTACGCACCAATCGTTGTCCTGACATATGCAATCATCTCCTTCGAAAATAGTGGCGCCAGCATCCCGTAGCGCCAGCATCCTTGCTGGCAAAGGCCGGCTGGAAGCCGGCGCTATGGTTTCATTCCTCGTGGTGCGCCCCACGCATGGGCAACTCCTTCGAAAAATAGTGGTGAGTGGCCAGTGAGTGACCGCTCCCATTCGCGGCTTTTTACTTCAGGCTTTTCGCCTCACCGGCGCTCGTTTCTGGCAGTTCTGCGACGGGCGACC
>JAGVTM010000649.1 GCA_019136785.1 Chloroflexota bacterium
AACGCTGGACGGGTTAACGTTTTTCGTTCTGCGCCACACCCATTTCGTCTAACTGCATGGTTTCCGCAGCCGGACCATCCCCCAGAGTGAGCCGCCAGGTTTTCAGGTGAAAGTAAAACGGCTGGCGACTTTCATCTTCGTAAGCCAGTTCTCCCCAAACGGCATTCTCATCTCGTCCGCGCAAGAACAAACGCGCCTGATGCCAGCGACAATAATAGACAAGGGGTTTCATGTAACAGGTCGCGCCTTTGCTGTAGACTGACCGATAGTATCGTCGTCATACTGCTGGAAGATGCGGCGGTAGGCGGGGGAGGTTTGCATGAGGCTGTCGTGGTTGCCCTGAGCCACCAGCCGCCCCTTGCGCAGCACCAGGACGCGGTCAGCCCAGCGAATCTGGGAAAGGCGATGGGTGATGAGGATGGTCGTCTGGTTAGCGGCAGCGCGGGTAATAGCCTGTTGAATGCGGTCTTCGGTGGCGCTGTCTACGGCGCTGGTGGAGTCATCCAAAATGAGAATGTGGGGCTTGACCAGGAAGGCGCGCGCCAGAGCCAGACG
This sequence comes from Chloroflexota bacterium, assembly GCA_019136785.1. Classification (GTDB taxonomy): domain Bacteria; phylum Chloroflexota; class Anaerolineae; order Promineifilales; family Promineifilaceae; genus JAGVTM01. Next base: position 556 of record JAGVTM010000649.1, read on the forward strand.
CTGCCGCTGACCGCCGGAAAGGGTCACGCCGCGCTCGCCGATGACGGTTTCATACCCATCTTGAAAGGTCATGATGAAGTCATGCGCCTGAGCAGCTTTGGCAGCTTCTTCGATCATGCTCTGGCTGGCGTCTGGGGCGCCAAAAGCAATGTTTTCGGCAATAGTGCGGGAAAAAAGGAAGATATCCTGTTCGATGATGGAAATCTGGCGGCGGAGGGCGGCTAACTGCCAGCCGGCTGCCGGCACGTTATCTATCAACACCCGCCCTTTGTCCACGTCATAGGTGCGGTTGATGAGCTTGGCAATGGTGCTTTTGCCAGCGCCAGTCTGCCCCACGATAGCCAATGTTTTTCCGGGTTCAATGGTAAAGGAAATGTGTTGCAGAACGTCCACGCCTGGCACGTAACCAAAGCTGACGTCCTCAAAAGTGATGCGGCCCTGAATGGCGCCAGCGTAGCCGGCGCTGTTCTCGTCCAGGTGCGTCTCAGCCTGGATCAGCTGCAGAATACGGCGGGCGCCGGCCATGCCGCGTGACACCTGCGAGTAAGCGGTGAGGGAGGTAAAGGTGGGAAACCCAAACAGGGTCAACAACCCGACATAGGCAATAATCTCGCCTACATTAAGGCTGCCGGCCTGGTAAAGTAAGAAGGCGTGGGTGAAGCCCATGGCGGTGGTAATACCCAGGAAGAGCAAGGGCAAGAAACGGGCTTCCACGTATCCCTGCGTGACCACGGCATCGCGGTAATCGGTGGCAAAGGTGCGGAAGCGCTGCACTTCTTTGTCTTCTTGCGCTGCGCCTTTCACTGTTTCGATGCCGTCAATGGCTTCCGCCAGGCGGCTGTTCATGCGACCAAAGGTGCGTCGCACGCGGTCTGAAATAGCAGATAGCACACCCAGATAGCGGGCAACGGACCAGAAGTAGGTAACGAGAAAAAAGAGGGGAGCTAACAGCAGTTGGGGGTCGTAGCTGGGGCTGAAAAGGATAGGCATGAGCAGGAAGTTGGAGGAGCCAACGACCAGGTTGATGCCCGGGTTGAGCATCAGGTTGACTTCGCGCACGTCGTTGGTGGCGCGGGCCATGGTGTCTCCCACCGGCTGCATGTCGTGAAAGGTCATGCTCTTGCCCAGCAGGCTGAGGTACAGTTCTTCGCGGGTGTCCCGTTCCAGTCGCTGCCCGATGAGTTCGCTGGAGAAGTTGCGCCCCAGCTGCAGCACGGCGCGCACTGCCTGGCTGCCAATAATGGTCAGGGCGGACAGGCCAATGGTGCGCACGTCGGCAGGTTGCGCCAGGGCGGCGTTGAAGGCGCGCCCAATGAGAACGGGGACGAGCGCCGCCAGGGCGGCGTTGCCAAACGCGCCCAGGAACATGGTGAAGATAAAGAGTTTGTTGTGCAGCACGTGCCAGAGTACCCACCTGAGGGGGGAGCGTTGGTCGGAGTTGATGGGGTTGGCAATGGCAAATTCACTGGCGGTCATATTCGGTAGATCGGTGTGAGAAGCGGGTTGGCGATCATTTAGGTAATTATCTCACACTTCGGCTCATATGGTAAAGGATTGTCCGGGGTTGGTTACAGGGGTGTTGAGGTTTGAGAAAGTTATCCGGTAAATGGGGGGGGAGGACACCCCCAGGAGCAAACCCCCATCCCCCAACCCCCTTCCCCCAGGGGGAAGGGGGCTTTCGGAGAGGGCGAGGGGCGCTGCGCGCCTCTCGTCCACCATGACCCTTCCCTGGCAATGGGGGCGGCTACTGCTCTTCGCGCAGGATGGCTTCGGCGATCTGGCGCATGGTGCAGCCTTGCTGGCGGGCGCGGGATTGGATGGCATGGTAGGCGGCGGTTTCGCTCATGCCGGCAGCCATCAACTTCCCCTTGGCGCGATCTACCAGTTTGCGCGACTCTAGCTGCTCTTCCAGCTCTGCCGCCCGCTGCCGCAGCGCCGCCGCTTCGGCAAAACGCCTGACGGCGACAGCGATAGCCGCCATCAGGTCAGCGGACTGGATGGGCTTCACCAGGTAGCCGTGAATGGGCAGTTCGGCGGCTCTGGCGATTAAGTTCTGGTCGCTGTAGGCTGTCAGCAGCAAGACGGGCATGGGCTGGGTGCGTCCCAGGGTTTCTGCCACCTGTAAACCGTTGGTCAACGGCATTTCCACGTCCAGGATAGCCAGCTCGGGGCGCTGGCTGCGGGCCATTTGCAGCGCTTCCCGCCCGTTCATGGCAGCGATGACTTCATGCCCCATTTGCTGCAGCATGGATTTCAGCCCCAGGCGGATGATGGATTCGTCGTCGGCAATCAAGATTTTCATGGAGAAAACAAGTAACAGTCAACAATCAACAGTCAACAGTCAACAGTCAACGAAAAACGGGGGAAGTCAGGCGGCGGCTTCGATGGCGCGAGGGAGGCGGATGCTGACTTCGGTGCCGTGGGGCAGGCGGTTGAACTTCATCTGCCCGCGCAGGTCTTCGCGCACCAACGTCTGGGCGATTTCCAGGCCCAGGCTGTGGGGCAAGGTGTCGGGTAAGCCAACACCGTCGTCGCGCACCAGGACAACAATCTCTTGCGGCGACCGCCCCACGGAGATGTCTACGCGCCCGCGGGCGCAGCCGCGAAAGGCGTGTTCCAGGGCGTTCTGCACCAGTTCGTTGACGACCAGTGTGAGGGCGGTAGCGGCGCGGCTGGGCAGGAGCAGGGTTTCCCCCTGGACTTGAATGGTAATTTGCTGGTGCGGGCCAACCATGCTTTCGACCATCATGCGCGTGATGCGCTGCAAGACATCTTTGACTTCCACCAGGGTAAAGCCGCGCTCGGACAGGGCTTCATGCACGGCGGCAATGCTGTGGATGCGGTGGATGTTGGTCTCCAGGACGTGGCGGGTGTCCAGACGTTCGGCTTCGGGAATCTGCAGCTGCATCAACATAGCCACCGTTTGCAGATTGTTCTTGATGCGGTGGTGCGTTTCGCGGACGATGGCGGCATTGGTCACCAGGCGCACATTTTCAATGGCCAGGGCGGTCTGGTTAGCCAGGGTGATAAAGAGGGCGCGCTGCTCACTGCTGAATTCCCGTTCGCTGGCGGTATAGCAGTTGAAAACGCCAATGACGCGGTCACGCACAGATAGGGGAACAGACAGCAAGGAGACCAGTCCTTCGCTGCGCGCCAGTTCAGCGCCTTTGTAGCGTCCGTCCAGGGTCACGTCGCGCACGTAGATGGGCGTGCCTGTAACGGCGACCTGACCGGTGACGCCTTCGCCCAGGGGCAGCGGCGGGCGGGGGCGGTAGGGGCTGGTGGTGCGCCGGGCAGAGCGCAGTTCCAGATGCGTGCCGTCTTCATCCAACAGAAAGATAGAGCAGACGGCAGCCTCCATGGTGCGGGCAGCCATTTCAGTCACCAGATCGAGCATATCATCCAGGTACTGGGGGGAAGTCACGGCGGCGCTGACCTGGGCCAGGGCTTGCAGTTCGTCAATCTGGCGGCGCTGGCTGTCGTACAACTGCGCTTTAGCCAGCGCGCCAGCAGCCAGATCGCCGATTAAGGACAGAACTTCTATTTCGGCGGCGCTGAAGGCGTGGGGGGCTATGGTCTGGACATTGAGGGCGCCCAGGGGTTTGGTTTCCAGCACCAGGGGCACAGCTAGCAGGGAATGAAAGGCGGTTTCGTCTGCTTCTTCAACCCATTTGAAGTGGGGATCGTTTTGGGCGTGGGTGGCATAAATGGGCTGGTTGCGGCGCACGGCGTAACCGGTCATACCTTCGCCCACGTTGAGGGTGGCGCGTCCGATAGCGCGGCGAGCCAGACCCGTGGTGGCGCGCAGGCGCAGGGTTTCGCCGTCGGGGTCGAGCAGGTAGATGGCGCAGGAATCCACGTGCATGACTTCGGTGGTTTTGCGCACGATGAGGTCGAGGGTAGTGTCCAGGTCCCAGGCAGCGCTGAGGGCGCGGGCTATCTGGCGCAAGGCGGCGAGGGCCTGGGGACGGGTGGAGGGGGTTTGTGCCGGCATTGTTGCCCCAAAAACGGAAGCGCTAAACTGAGCGGACAAATTGGCAGTTTGCTCTACACAGTTATCTGCGGGATTCTACCAGCACAATCGAGCAGCGGCGAGGCGGGGTCTTGAAAAAGCAAGAAGTATTGGGTAAGCTACCCTTGTCCCAAACATCGTAGACTCGTGCAACTCGTCATTGAGGCCAAAATTTCATATTGCCGGCAGCCGGCCAGGCTTGAGGTTCACGGAAGGCGAAGCGAACCGGTACCGGCGTGTATGCAGTGGTAACTGTCCGTAAATAACCTGGCGAGGGGTTTGTAGTAACCGCTACTTCGACTACGCTCAGCACAAGTTTAGCGGTTTGGACGGCTAAAGCCGTTACTACGAACTTGTTTCTGGACAATGACTTAGGAGGATGGTGTGGCATGAACAAGTTAAAGCTCTGGCTGTTCTTCCTGGTTGTAGTCGTGTTGTATGGGGCGGTGAACGTGGGAGGTCGGCGCATCGCCGCTGGCGCTGCCGCCGGGGGGGAAGAAATAACGATCCGGTATGGGCCCGTCATCATTCCGGCAGTAGCGCCTTATGGGCCGGGGTATGGGCAGCTTGAAATGGTGGAAACGGGCATGGAAATGCCGTGTACAGATTGTTACATAACAAGCATTGGCTTTGACATTGTGCGTGAGGATGGGTCTACTTTGAATCGGGGGACTGACCCATCCATTGTGGCTACGGGCAGCCTAAACAATCTGGCCAGGGTATCAGCCTCGTGTGGAACCATTGGCGAACAGATCCTCATCGGTAATCCAGACCGGACGCCCCTATCTTTGCCACCCGGATATGGCTACTACAATCCGCCAGACAGCGTCTGGTCGGGAAAGATTCATTTTAAGAGCTGGTCTGATGAACCGGCCGAGGCTTATATTGAGATCACGTACACCTACTTCCCGGCAGCAGCGCAGCTTACGCATACCACCCCTATTCAGATTGCCCAATCTGGCTGCCAGGATCGTCTGACCAGCGCGTTTCGCTGGCGGCCATTTTATACGATTCCAGCAGGATATTCCGACGCTCATGCCGAACTGACGTTCGATCGCGGCGGCCATATTGTGACCACGTTTGGGCACCTGCACAACTTCGGCATCAGCGATGCCCTGGAGTACCTGGGACCCGAGCCAGCCTATATTTGTACGTCCATTGGCAGTTATGGCATTGGCTCCGCCTTTGCCCCGGTTGGTCCCGGCAGCGGCGCAGATGAGGGCCATCCGGCGTCGCACCACATTCTGGACCCCGGAGACCCCAATTTTGCGGGGTATCTGGAACGGATGGATTTGTGTTGGTCTGACTTCCAGGTGAACAAAGGGGATACGGTACGCCTGCACACGCAATATAACAGCCCTATGGTGGATGGAGGAGCAATGGGCAACATGGTCATGTACATGGACGTAACAGACCCGCCGCCTTGCACGCTATCCATGCAACTGGGATATGCGGATGACACCCTGGATGTGGCCTTCTACCTGGGCACGTTAACTCCGGCAAACTGGAATTTATGGATGGTCACCAACGATAATGTGACGGCGCTGGTATCTAACCACCCGCTGCCTGTGGTGGACCCGGTGCTAAAGGTCTTTGACGCTATCCCCGCCTTTCCCCACCTGGGGAAGGTATTATTTGTGACCACGCTCACCACGCCAGAAGATGGGGTGATGTGCTCTTATTGGGATGTGGTGGACACGGGGCCGGCAGCCGCCGCGGCGCAGTCCCTACAAAGGGGCGCTGCCAGACTAATGGACAGCGACTGGGCAGCCCTGCAACCGGCGCAACCAACCGGGGCGCAGTTGCGCCGGCTCTTTGGGGATGAGATGACGCATCTGGATCAACT
>JAGVTM010000625.1 GCA_019136785.1 Chloroflexota bacterium
CTGGGCAAAGTACAGACCAAAATCGCCGCCGCTGCCGCCGCCGAAACGTTGAGCCAGCAAACGACGGGCAGCGAGCAGGCGGCGCACCAGGCTGAGGCGCAACAGTTGCGCCAGGAAGCGTGGCAGGAATTGGGCGACGCCACATCTGCCCAGGACAGGCCCATTTTCGCCGAATACGTGGACTTCTTGCGCGGCGTGGCGCTGCGGGATATGGGACTGGATGCCGGCATTTGCCAGGTAGCCGACGAACTCGTGCGCCGCTTTCGCCTGGTGCCCAACACCAACTGGGAATCCTTCACCATCCTGGCCCGCGACGAAGCCGTAGACAAGACCCTGGCTAGTATTTTGCGCCTGCCCTTCCCCGAATGGACCGTCTGGGCTTTGCCCCTGGTTGCCCACGAATTCGGTCACCTGGTCTCGCACAGTCCCGACGTTCAGCAATACATCACGGCCCACGTCACTCCCGATTGGCCCGCGTCCGCGCTGCATGATTGCCTGGCTGATGCCTTCGCCGCTTACGCCATGGGCCCCAGTTATGCCCTGTCCCTTATCCTGCTCCGGCTAAACCCGCTGCACGCTTTCCAGGATGGCGAAGACCAGGCGGCTCACGCCAAACGTGCCTTTGTCGTGCTAACGATGCTGGGATGGATGGATAAGAAAAGCAATCTGACGCCATACGCCGCCATCATTCAGAAGTTAACCAGCGAATGGGACGCCGCCTTGCAGCAGGGATCGCCGGGCCACGCCCTGTCTGCCGCCCAACAAACCAGCCTGACCGAACTCGTCCACTATCTGGGTGGCTTTCTGGATGCGCACGCCACCGTGGATTACGCCATTGCCGCCTGGAACAGCATTGCCGATTGGCCCGCGCTGTTGGCGCAGAAACCGGGCGAGAGCCAGAAGCCAGGCGACAATATAGATATTACGCCAGATCACGAACTACGCGACATCCTGAACGCCGCCTGGTACAGCCGGCTGCTCTACCCACAAAAGCGGGATGATATTGCCGCCGCCGCTGCCGCTCTGTGGGAGCGTATCCTGAATCCCCCCACCAGCCGCAGCCGCTCCGGACGCACCCAAATCGGCATGACCCGCCGCGGAGGATAACCATGAGCGAACCAAACAACACGCCCCAATCTGGCGATTTTTCCTCTATTTTCAAGTCGCTCAGCAGCAGTTACACCGCCCAGCCGGCGCCGTCCAGTGGCAGCAGCGCCTATTACCAGGTCTTTCAGGCGCAGTTAGAGCTGGCGCGCCAGGAGTATCAGTTGGGCCAATACCAGGATGCGGTGGCTACCGTGACGCAGTTGGCGAACGCGCAGCAAGCCATAAACCTCTTTCAGGAATGGTTTGGGCAGCCCGATAACGTCCCCACGCCGCTGGATCACAGCGACTACGGGATTGTGCTGGCTCTGGTGGAGAATTGGGATGCCGGCATTGATCACCTCCAACAGGCGGCAACCGCTGGCGTGGACGACAACGACACCGGTTACTACCTGGCCCTGACCCTGTGGCGCCAGGGCGAGTATGACCAGGCGTACATCGCGCTGTCGCCCATCCTGCCCAAAGCCCCCACGGAAATAAGGCTGCTGCGCTTGATGGCTCAGATTCAAGAGGCCAGAGGCGAGCTTGCTGAAGCCGTCCTCTCCTATCAGGACGCGGGGCTCCATCTGGCAGATGCCGGCAACTGGGCCGCCGCCGACGCCATGTTTGCCGCCGCGTTGCGCCTGGAGCCAACGGCTGCGCCCGCCCTGGTTGGCCGCGCCGAAGGGCTGCGCTTGCAGCGGCAGTTCCCCGCCGCCCTGGAACTGTTAGATCAGGCCATTACCTACAGCCAGGATAACGAACACCTTTTGGGCACAGCCCTGGGGATCAAGGGGGCGGTTCTGTGCAACGCCGGGCAGTTTGAAGCCGCTTTGGCGGAAATTGAGCGTTCTTTAGATCTGCGGCCTGACTATACGTTTGCCCAGGGTTTCAAAGGGGAAGCGCTGCGCTCGTTGGGACG
>JAGVTM010000448.1 GCA_019136785.1 Chloroflexota bacterium
GTGCTGCCGGCAAAAACGCGCAGCCAGACGTACATTCAGTGGCGCATCCAGGGCATCCCATTGCGCCGCCAGGGAGAGGTCAGCCACGTCACGCAGGCCATCCTCAGCCTGCTGCAAAACGAGTTTATCACCGGGCAGGTGCTGGTGGTAGACGGCGGCGAATCCATTACCAACGCCGGGCAGAACGCCGGGGATTATGATCAGAGCCAGATTTAGGGGTTGATGGGTTCCAGTTCAGTGCCATCCGCCGTATCCATCACCTGCCAACCCAGCGCCTGAATTTGCTCCCGTAACAGATCTGCGGCTTGCCAGCGCCGCTGGCGGCGCGCCGCCGTTCGCTCTTGCACCAGAGCCAACACCCGCGGCGAAGGCTGCGGGGGCAGCGGCGCAGCGCCAGCCAACTGCGCCTGCACATCCAGGGCTTCTGCCCAGATGTCCGATGGTACGCCTTCTCCTGGCGGCGGCAACCGCCACTCTCCCAGCGCTGCCAGTGGAAACGTTTTCCCGCGCCGCAAGGGAGACGTGTCTGCTTCCGCATCCCCTGAGCGCAAGATAACCACTCGCCCTGCCCCCATAACGCGACATTCCCCCTGCCCCAGGTCAATAATCAGCGAGGTATGTTCGTCAATGCCCAGAATGGTCTGGTCTGCCGGCAAAAGCCGCCGCAGCCGCTCAAATCGTCCGCGCCCCATGTAGCAGTGGCTCGTATCAAGCTCCTCCCCGCCATCCTGGTTGTTCCAATGAGGAATCACAATCAGCGACAACCCAAACTGGCGGAAGTAATCCAGCCCCGGCTTCCAATGCAGGTCTTCCCCCACCTTGTAAATCTCATACACAGGCAGGGCATAGGCGCTAAAAGCCAGCGTGGCCGAACTGGACAACATCAGCGTTGCCCCCAGATGGTGACGGGCGCGAATCATGTGCAGCGCCAGGCTGTCGCGCAGTTGGCGTACGGCATAGGAAGGGCTGCCAGGGCCTAACAGGAGCCAGTTGGCGCGCAAAACGGGGGCGACAACCGTTTTCTCATCGGGGCTGAAGGGCGTGCCCCGCTGCCGTGCAGGCAGTACCTGTATTTCCGGCTGGTAATTCTGCAATCGTCGCGCCAGGAATTCGCCGATTCTGCCGGCAACGCGATCTGAATTGGGTTCAAAGCCAGCGGGCGTCTCTAAAATGTTAATGCGGGGGGGCTCGCCTAGCTGCTGCGCTGTGTATTCGTGGGTTTTACCGCTGGAAGCCAGGGTTTCGCCTGAACCAAACAGGACAATCCGGCCAGGATGAAGAGGGGCATGTAAGTCCATGATGGCAGTTCCTTACAAACAGGCAGACCTGATAGGCAGTTGTGTTGCCAAAACTATCGCAGTAACAACTACGGATTCTAGCACGCGCACGAGTGAAAACACAGGAGCAGACCCTCATCCTCCAACCCCCTTCCCCTGAAGGGGGTTGGGGGCTTTTGGGAGAGGGAGAGGGGCGGGGTAGCGCTGCACTTAATCGTGGTGGGTGTCAGCCCCGCCTGCTGCGGGGCTGACACCCATTTTTATGGGCAATTTTGGGCGCGTCTGCGCCCAAAATTGCCCGTCACCGATGCCGCCGGACGATGCGTCCGCGCTCGCTTTGCGGGGCCGGTAGGCGGGTAAAGTGATCACCACGATTTACTGCGGTGTCACCTTTACTGCGGTGTCACCGGGGGCGGGACTGGCTGATTTTTGGGGCAAATATGCAGGCGGGATCGTGGCATAGATGAGGATCATTTGTTATAATTGGGGTTGTTGCGAAAAGTTGCAATAGCAAATGTTTGCGCTGTGCTGCTGTATGACTCATTATCGTCTCAACTACCTGAACCTCATCCGTGAAATGGGCTACCGGCTCACGCCGCAGCGGCAGATTATCCTGGACACGATTTGTGAACAGGGGGGGCACGCAACGGCCCGTGAAGTGTATGAACGGGTGCGGCAGAAGACGCCTTCGATCAATCGAGCCACTGTCTATCGGGTGTTGGATTTCTTCTGTGAACTGAACCTGGCGACGAAAACAGAGCTAAATGGGCGCACGTTGTATGAAATTGTGGGGGAAGAGCCACACCATCATATCGTTTGCAACCAATGTGGGCAGGCGGCAGTGGTTCCCGATGAATATTTCAATGAGCTGACGGCGCATGTATGGCAGCAGCATGGGTTTAAGGCGGAGTTGAAGCACATGGTTATCGCGGGAGTATGCCGGCACTGCCAGACCTTAAACCCCAACACATGAGGAAACAGATATGTCGCTCGCTCCATCCCTTTTCACTTCCCCTATTCTGGCTTCCGCCACTTTGTTGCACATTCCCGATGGGTTTCTCAACCTGGTCATCTCCCTCCTTTGCTGGCTGATCAGTCTGGCTGTTCTGGCCGGGGCTGTGCGCAGCACGCAACGACAGTTTGACGAACGGCTGGCGCCGCTGGCGGGCATTATGGCTGCCTTTATTTTTGCGGCGCAAATGATCAATTTCCCGGTGGCCGGCGGCACGTCAGGCCACCTGGTGGGGGCCACGCTGGCTTTTATTGTGCTGGGACCATGGCTGGGCATGTTGGCTATGACGGCGGTTATCGCGTCGCAAGCCATCATTTTCCAGGATGGCGGGCTGGTGGTGATGGGGGCGAACATCCTGGTCATGGGCATTGTGCCGGGCGTCATTGGCTACGGCATCTATCAGATGAGCCGGGGGCGCAGCCGCGCCGTGCAGTTAGCCGCCACGGGCGTGGCTGCCTGGATTTCCGTTATGGCCGCGGCGCTGGTCGTCGCTCTGCTGCTAGGCGCCAGCGGCACTACCAGCCTGAGCGTGGCTATTCCCGCCATGTTGGGTATTCATGCCCTGATCGGTTTGGGCGAAGCGTTGATTACGGCGGCAGCTCTCAGTTTTGTCATGCAAACGCGCCCTACTCTGGTGCAGGATGGCGCGGCTGTGGGGCAAAGACGGTGGGTGATTGCCGGCACGCTGGTGACGCTGGCGGTGCTGCTGCTGGCGCCACTGGCTTCGGCTTCTCCTGATGGGTTGGAGTGGGTAGCCGAACAAACAGGCTTCCTGGATACGGCGCAGAACGCGCCGTACAATATCCTGCCTGATTACACGCTGCCATTCCTGGGCGAAACAGGCGTTTCTACCATTCTGGCCGGCTTGATTGGGGCGCTGTTGGTGGTGGGCGTCATGTTTGGCCTGTTCCGCCTGCTGCGCCGTCCGCGCCAGGCCAGTTAATGCCAGGTTCCGGTGCACGCCAATACGTTTGATCGCTTTGAACACCGCCACAGCCTGATCCACCGGCTTGACCCGCGCGTCAAAACGGTGATCACGCTGCTGTTTATTGTAGCCAATGTGCTGCTGCCCGACGGCGCATGGCTGGCGTTTCTAGCCGCCTGGGCTTTTCTGCTGCTGCTCACAGTCCTGGCTGACCTGCCGCTGTTTTATGCGGCGAAGCGATCATTCATTGTGCTGCCTTTCACCCTGGCAGCTATCACAGTCATGTTCACCCTGCCAGGGCAGCCGCTGCTGTCCTGGCAAATGGGTTCGCGCCAGATGATGATCACGGACGCCGGGCTGCTGCGTTTTGTCAGCATCGTCATCCGCAGTTGGCTCTCCATCCAGATGGCTATTCTACTCACTGCGGTTACGCAACTGCCTGACCTGCTGCACGCCTTGCAGCACCTGCGCGTACCGCGCATTCTGGTGGCCATTATTTCTTTTATGTACCGCTACCTGTTCGTGCTGGCGGATGAAGCGATGCGTCTGCTGCGGGCGCGGGAGGCGCGCAGCGCGCGGGGATGGGCGGGTAAAAGCGGGGGCACGATCTGGTGGCGGGCGCGCGTCGCCGGTCATATGGTGGGGCAGCTTATGCTGCGCAGCCTGGAACGGAGCGACCGCGTCTACAATGCCATGCTGGCGCGAGGTTATGATGGTCGTCTACTGACGCTCAACCCGCACCGGATGCAGCCTGGCGATTGGCTGGCGGGGGTTTTGGCGGCGGCGGTGATTGCCGGCATTCAACTACTCGGTCGCCTGCCACCCATTTAAGCACATCAAGAACGCCGTATGCCCGTATTCCACCATCGAGCCGACCCTATCATCGCATCGCCGCTGCCGGCTGGCGCGCCTGTTATTGCCGTACATGGGCTGAGTTTTGCCTACTCGGACGGACATGTGGCCTTACATGAAGTGTCTATTGACATTCACGCCCAGGAAAAAGTGGCGCTGGTGGGGCCAAATGGCGCGGGCAAAAGCACTTTGATGCTGCACCTGAACGGCATCCTGGGACAGCACGACAACGGGCGCGTACAGGTGAGCGGGATGCCAATTAACAGAGCCAACCTGCCGCACATTCGAGCCAAAGTGGGGCTGGTCTTCCAAAATCCCGACGACCAGTTATTCTCGCCCACCGTTTTTGAAGACGTGGCTTTTGGGCCGCTGCACATGGGCTTCGCGGAACCGGACGTGCGGGCGCGGGTAGAGCGGGCGCTGGGACAGGTGGGCATGGAGGGCTTTGGCGAGCGGCTATCCCATCATCTCAGCATTGGGCAGAAGAAACGGATCGCCATCGCCACTGTGCTCTCTATGGACCCGGAAATCCTGGTGTTGGACGAACCATCTGCCGGCTTAGACCCGCGCGCCCGCCGCTCGCTCATTAACCTGCTGCGCCAGCTTCCCATCACCATGCTGGTCTCCACCCACGACATGCTCATGGTGCGCGAACTTTTCCCGCGCATGATTATCATGGACGAAGGCCACGTCGTCGCCGACGGGCCCACCCCCGCCCTCATGTCCGACGCCGCCCTCCTCGAAGCCCACGGGCTGGAAATGCCGTGAAGACAGTGGTCAGTGGTCAGTGGTCAGTGAAGGTCACTCACCACTCGCCACTCGCCACTGACCACTCACCACTCCCCCTATCCCCGCCCATAAACAGGTACAGCCGCCCCCTGGATAGCTGCCGCGTCGTCGGCTGCCAGAAAGAGAATCACGCGGGCAATAGCCTCTGGCGTTACCCAGCGGCTCCAATCCGCATTGGGCATTTCGGCGCGGTTTTGCGGCGTGTCAATGGTGCCGGGCAGCACACAGTTGACGTTGAGGTTGTGCCCTTTTAGCTCTGCCGCCATGCTTTCCGTCAGGCGGATGACGGCGCTTTTAGACACGCTGTAAGGCGCCATGCGTGCGCCGCCAGATAGTCCAGCGCGGGCAGCTACGTTTATGATCTTGCCCGATTCCTGCGCCAGCATGTGGGGAATGATGGCGCGGCAGACGAGAAACACGGAGCGGGCGTTGAGGTTGAGCATGAACTCCCACGTCTTTAGCTCTGTCTCGTGCAGCGGCGGCCCCATGGTGAAACCGCCGGCAATGTTGGCCAGCACGTCAATGCGCCCATGGTGAGCGACTGCCTGAGCCGCCATCTGCTGCACGCTGGCTTCGTCTAGCAAGTCTACGGGCAGCAGCAGGGTATTGGGCCAACTGCCGGCAATTTCTTGCAGCCTGTCCAGATTGCGCTCCGCCAGGATCAAGGCTGCGCCAGCGGCGTGGAAGGCTTCCGCCAACGCCGCCCCCAGATTGCCCGCCGCGCCGGTGATGAGAACGGCTTTGCCGGCAAAATCAAACGTGATGTTCATGAGATTTCTCCTTCGAAAATAGCGTATCGTAGGGCGGGTTGGCAACCCGCCCATGTTTCAAAAACAGTCTCACGCGGAGACGCGGAGAACGCAGAGAAGGTAGCGTTACAGTTAATCGTGGTGGGTGTCAGCCCCACCTGCGGCGGCAGCCCCACCTGCGGTGGGGGCTGACACCCATTTTTATGGGCAATTTTGGGCGCGTCTGCGCCCAAAATTGCCCGGCGCTGCTCCCTTTTCACCCGTGTTGTGGAGCTGATAGGCGGTTGAAGAGATCGCTACGGTTTACTGGGGTGTTACCCTAACGGTTATACGATAGAATAGCAGAATATTGGCATTGGGCGATATTTTGGGTTTGCCCGCAGGCAACAGAAGCCAAGATGACCTTTTCTGCGCCGCGTGTCGCCCATCCGTAACGACGTGACAAGGAATTGAAGATGATTCAGACCAAGAATGTATTTGACGTCAGCGAGGCTACTTTCCAGCAAGAGGTGATTGAGCGCTCGCGCGAAACGACGGTCGTCGTAGACTTCTGGGCCCCCTGGTGCGGGCCCTGCCGGATGCTGGGGCCCGTGTTGGAGCGGCTGGCTAATGAACCTGCCAGCAACTTTGTGCTGGCAAAGATTAACGTAGACCAGAATCCCTCTATTTCGCAGCAGTTCCAGGTGCGCAGCATCCCGGCGGTGAAGGCGTTCCGCGCTGGTCGCCTGGTGGGCGGCTTTGTGGGGGCGCAGCCAGAGCCGCAGGTGCGCGCCTTTATCCGCCAGGTGGCGCCCACAGCCACAGACAGCGTGCAGCAAAACGGGCAGCAACTGCTGGCTGAGGGCAAGTGGGCGGCAGCCGAAGCTGCTTTTCGCAGCGTATTGCAGCAGGGGAGCAATCCCGCTGCGCGCCTGGGGCTGGCGCAAGCGCTGCTGCGCCAGGGCAAAGGATGTGAGGCCGAGGGACTGCTGCGCGACTTTCCGGCCAGCCCCGAATACGCGGACGCGGAACGGCTGCAACCGCTGGCGCGTTATTTGTGCGCCGCGGCTGGCGGGCAGATAGATGGGGCGGGCGATTTGGGGCAGCTTTACCTGCAAGCCGCTGCGCAGCTAAGTCGCAGCGACTACAGCGGCGCGCTCTATAATCTACTGGCTATTGTGCGGCAGGACAAGCAGTATCACCAGGGGGAACCGAAGTTCGTGATGTTGGCATTGTTTGCGCTGCTGGGGGAACAAGACGCGATGGCGCAGGCTTACCGGCAGCAGTTGGCGTCGGCGTTGTTTTAGGAATAAAAATAATCAGGATTTCGCGGATTTACGCAGATTGGCTTTGTGAACGGTTTGGGCGTGGCTCCACTGACCACTGATCACTCGCCACTGGTCACCGTTTTCGCTGCCTCAGGTGGCGTTGATCAGTTCGTGCAGGTGCTGCACGGCGGCAGCGGTGTCGGCGGCGGTCACGACGAGGCTGACGCTGCATTCTGAGGAGCCCTGGGCAATGGCTATGACATTGATGTCATGAGCGCCCAGGGCGCTGAAGATTTTGCCGGCAATCCCCGGCGTCCCCCGCATCCCTGCCCCCACCACCGTCACAATCCCCACCGGTTGCTGCGCCCAGATGCGGTCAATGTCGCGCCGCTGTAATTCGTGGGCAAACTCGGCTTCCAGGCTGCTAATGACGGCGGCGGTGGCGGCCTCTGGCACGGAAAAACAGATGGACTGCTCTGAGGAAGCCTGGGTAATCAGCAGGACGTTTGCCTGGCTGCGGGCGACGGCGCTGAACGTGCGGGCGGCGATGCCGGGCACGCCCAGCATTCCCTTGCCTTCGACGGTGACCAGGGAGAGGTCAGGAATCGCCGTCACCGCCTTGATCTGACCGCTGCCATCAGGTTTGTCGGCGACAATGACCGTGCCGGCATGGTGCGGGTTAAACGTGTTCTTGATGCGCAGGGGGATGCCATTCTCGACTACGGGGCGGATTGTCTTGGGGTGCAGCACTTTGGCGCCGTAATAAGCCAGTTCGGACACTTCGCGATTGGTCAGTTCGGGGATGGTGCGGGCTGCCGGCACCAGGCGGGGGTCCGCCGACATTACGCCATCCACATCTGTCCATATCCACACTTCCTTTGCCGGCAGCGCCTGTCCCAGAATCGCGGCGCTAAAGTCTGACCCGCCGCGCCCCAGAGTAGTCATTACGCCCGCCGCCGTGGCGCCAATAAAGCCGGTCACCACAGGTAAGTCGCCCGCCGCCAGCGCCGGGCCCAGGCGCGCCTGCGTCAGGCGGATCGTTTCCGCCATCATGGGCGTGGCGGATTGGAAAGCGGCGTCGGTGCGGATTAGTTCTGTCGCGTCTACCGCCTGTGCCGGCAAGCCAAGCTGGCGCAGGTACGCCGCCAGAACGCGCACGCTCATCTGCTCACCCATGCCGCTGATGGCATCCAGGGCGCGCGGCGTCAGTTCGCCCAGCACCAGCACCGCCTGGCACAAGGCGACAAAACGGTCTATGAACTGGTCGTTTTCCGCCAGAGCCGCCTGCCGCTCCCCTTCTGGCTCCAGCAGGCCGTCAATGAGCTCATAATGGGCGCGGCGGAGTTGTTCGGCTACGTCCAGGAAAGTGTGGCTGTCGCCGGCCAGGGCGCGTTTTGCGCCCGTCAGGAGCAAGTCTGTTACCTTAACAGGCTTTGTGCCCATAGCCGAAGCGACTACAACTACCTGCCCCCAGGTTTGCTGCGCCTGCTGGATCAGTTCCGCCGTCTGGCGCAGCGCGGGGACGCTGCCTACCGATGTACCGCCAAACTTCATTACCAGTGTCATGCTTGATCCTTTGCAAATAGTCGTGAGTGGGGAGTCGTGAGTGATCAGTGGTCAGAAAATTCGTTAAATTCGTGTAATTCGTGGCAAAATTTTCATTGATGATGGTGCGCCACGGCCCATGTTGTCTCCTTCGAAAATAACTTGTAGGGCGGGTTGGCAACCCGCCCATGCTTCAAAAACAGTCTCACGCGGAGACGCGGAGGGCGCGGAGATGTAGGACAAACTGTTAGTTTGCGCACCTGTTATCTGTTTTGGCGAAAGTATACCAAAAGCCTGCTTTTCAGACGCATTTTGCTTTACAATAGGGGGTCATGAGTCCAATACCGATTTACACGATAGGATACGGCGCGCGGGAGGTGGATGGCTTTCTGGCAGCTCTGGGCGCGCAGGAAATTGCTTTCTTAATTGACGTTCGTTCGCGCCCGCAGTCGCGCCATAAGCCGGATTTCGGGCAGGCGGCGCTGCGGCAGCATTTGCAGGATGCCGGCATTCGCTACCTGTATATGGGCGACGCGCTCGGCGGGGAGCAGGGCGATTACGCGCAGCGGCGGCAGCAGCCGGATTACGTGAACGGCATAGACCGGCTGCGCCGCGCCTTTGCCCAGCAGCAGCGGGTGGCGCTGATGTGCGCCGAGGGTAAGCCAGAACAGTGTCACCGGGCGTTGTTGATTGGGCAGACGTTGGCGGATGCCGGCATTCCCGTCATGCACATTGACGAAAACGACCGCCTGCTCAGTCAAGCCGAGGTCATGGCGCGGTTGGAACCGCTGCCCGGTCGCGGCGGCGGCGGCATTCCCGATAACCCGCCGCCCCCCTACGATGATCCGTTTGATGACGACTTCTTCCTGCCGCCGCTGGAATACGCCCTACCAGAGTTCGATCCGTTCGAGCTTGACCAGTCATCGCTGCCCGGTTGGGAGTTCGCCGGTGAACCCCCAACGCCGTCGCCCACAGCGGGGCCGCCGCCAGAACCGCTGCCGCTGCCCAGCCTGGACGAGCTGCGCGGCGCGCTTAAGCGTGTTTTTGGCTATGACGATTTTCGTCCGCTGCAGGCAGACATTATTCAAAACGTACTCAAAGGGCAAGATACGCTGGTCATTATGCCCACCGGCAGCGGCAAGTCCCTTTGCTACCAGCTTCCCGCCCTGTTCTTCCCAGGCTTGACCATTGTTGTTTCGCCGCTGATTTCCTTGATGGAAGACCAGGTGGCGCAACTGCGCGACCTGGGCATCGCCGCCGTTTACCTGAACAGCACCCTGGACGCCGGGCGCTATCGCCAGACGGTAAACGAGGTTCTCAACGGCAGCGTCAAACTGCTGTATGTGGCCCCCGAAACCTTGCTGCGTCCCGGCATCCTGGCCATGCTGCGGCAATGCCGCATTGACTGCCTGACCATTGACGAAGCCCACTGTATTTCCGAATGGGGGCACGAGTTCCGTCCCGAATACCGCCAGTTGGTGACGGTGCGCCAGATGCTGCCTCACGCCGTCTGCCTGGCGGTCACGGCTACGGCTACGGAGCGCGTGCGCCAGGACATTACGGCCTCGCTGGGCATTGCCGCCGCCGATGAGTTCGTTGCCAGCTTCAACCGCGAGAATCTCTTCCTGGCTGTGCAGCCCAAAACGGACGGTCTGGGGCAAACTCTGGCTTTTCTGGCAGCCCATCCCGACGAATCGGGCATCATTTACTGCGCCACGCGGCGGCAGGTAGACAGTTTAACCCAACAGTTGTCGGCGCGCGGTTTTGCCGTTCTCCCTTACCATGCCGGGCTGGACGACGCCGTCCGTCGCCAGCACCAGCGCCAGTTTACCTACGACGAAGCCCCCATCATGGTGGCTACCATTGCCTTTGGCATGGGCATCAATAAATCCAACGTGCGCTTTATCCTGCATTTCGATCTGCCCAAGAGCCTGGAAAGCTATTACCAGCAAATCGGGCGCGCCGGGCGGGATGGGCTGCACGCCGACTGTTTGCTCTTGTACAACTACGGCGACGTAAAAACGGTGCAATTTTTCTTGCAGCAGCAGGAGCCGGCGCAGCGGCAAGGGGGGCAGCAGCGCCTGGAAGCAATGCTGCGCTTTGCCGAAGCCGCCGGCTGTCGCCGCCCGCCGCTGCTGCAATACTTTGGCGAAATGGCGGCGGACGATACGTGCGAGATGTGCGATAACTGCCGGCAGGAAACGTCAGAACTGGCTGACCTGACCATCCCCGCCCAAAAATTCCTGGCTTGCGTGAAGCGCACGGGCGAGATATTTGGGGCGGCGCACATCATTGACGTGCTGCGCGGCTCGCGCACGCAGCGGGTGCGGCAGTGGGGGCACGATCAGTTATCCACCTATAACATCGGGCGGGAGTTCTCTAAACAAGAGTGGCAGCAGTTGGCGCACCAATTCTTGCAGCTTGGCTTGCTGACCAAAGATATAGAACATGGCAGCTTGCAGTTGACGAGCAAAGCCTACGCGGTGTTCAAAGGGGAGCAGGTGCAGGGGGTGATGCCCAAGCGCGAGGCGGCGACCAGCCTGGCGCCGCTGGCCGAATACGACGCGGACTTGTTTGCTCTGCTGCGACAAAAGCGGCAGGCGCTGGCGCAGGCGGCAGGGGTCCCGCCTTACGTCGTCTTTTCTGACCGCTCTCTGATAGAGATGGCTACCTATTTCCCCCACTCCCCCGCCGCGTTTGGGGCCCTCTATGGCGTGGGTGAAGCCAAGCTGGCGCGCTACGCCGACGAGTTCTTGCCCGTTATCCGGGAATATTGCCGGCAAAACAACCTGACCGAGCGCCCCCGCCCAACCGCCGCCGCCGCGCCGCCGCCAGCCACGGGCGGGCGCACGGAAGAAGTTGCCACGTTGTACAATGCGGGGCGCAGCATAGACGATGTAGCCGCCCTGTACGGCATCAAACCAGGAACCGTGTTAGACCATTTGTGGAAATATGCCGGCAGTGGCCAACCCCTGCGCCGCGACGGTTTGCTAAACTTGTGCCAGCTTTCCCCGCAGGCGCAGCAGCAAGTCCTGGACACCTTCGCCGAACTCGGCCCCAACTACCTCCGCCCCATCTTCGACGCCCTAAACGGCGCCGTCAGCTACGACGACCTGAAAATCCTCCGGCTCGTCTACATTAGCCGGTAGCGCCTGAAAAAGCATCTTTACGGTGAAATCTTTTCATCCCGGCGGTAAAAAAAAGACCGGCTTGTCCCCTTGCGGAAACAGGCCGGCCCTCTTTATCTTTATTGTCAACCCCGTTGCCGTTCTGACTCCAGGGCTATCCTATCTCTCGTTTACCAGCGACGATTGCCGCCGCCGCTGCTGGAATAATCGCCGCGACGACCAGAGTCGCTGCGCCGGCTGCCGCCGCCGCGACTATCGCCGCGTGGACCGCCGCCGCGACTGCCGCCGCCGCGCGGGCCGCCGCCCTCTTCACGCGGACGCGCTTCATTCACACGCAGGGTACGTCCTTCCACTTCCTTACCGTCCAGACCAGCGATGGCTGCGTCTGCTTCCGATGCTTCCATTTCCACAAAACAGAACCCACGAAAACGCCCGCTGTCGCGGTCGTTGATCATGGCAATTGACTCAACAGTACCGTACTGTTCAAACAGCATTTGCACATCGGCTTCAGTTGCTTGAAAGGACAGATTTCCCACATAAAGTTTCTTCGACAAGGTATACTCTCTCTAGTTTGGTTCCGACTTGCGCCGCGCCACGGGCTGCGCAAAAGAGGAACATGATCAAATAAAGCAGTAATTATACTCGCCTTCTCTGGTTTTGCCAAATTCTGGGGGGAGCGGCAGCAATTCCCAATTTGAACGGGCTTGTTCCTTTGGACAGCGATGGAAACCAATGAAAGAAAAGCCCCCCATCCTCCAGGGGGGAAAGGGGCTTTCCGTAGAGGGCGAGGGGCGCTGTGCGCCCCTTGCCCTCCGGGGTCCCGCCTCTGGCGGCGATTCAGTGACAGGCTATGCAGCCAGAAAGGCACGTGCTGCCTTCGACAAGCTCAGGCAACGGGTTGTCGTTAAGCGGGGACAGCGACAATAAGTGCAAATTTAGGCGTTATTGTCAAAGGTGCGGTAGAATTCGGCTGATAGGAAGCAATCACAGATTGCGCAGATTAAGCAGAAGGATGCTGGCGCTACGGGATGCTGGCGCTACATTTTCGAAGGAGTTCCCCATGTGCGGGGCGCACCATGAGGAATGAAACCGTAGCGCCGGCTTCCAGCCGGCTTTTGCCAGCAAGGATGCTGGCGCTGCGGGATGCTGGCGCCACTATTTTCGAAGGAGACAACATGAGCCGTGGCGCACCATCCCTGTGCTGAGCTTGCCGAAGCAATGGATGAAGATCTTGCCACGAATTTCACGAATGGCACGAATTTTCTGACCACTGACCACTCGCCACTGTCCACTGACCACTATTTACGAAGGAGTTCCTCATGAGCGACAGCGCGCCACAAAGAATGAAAACAGGATTTCGCAGGCTTGTGGTGAGCGCAGCCGAACCATGACGCAAATTTGTCTGATGGGTGGTTCCACTGACCACTGACCACTCACCACTGATCACTGTTTTCAAAGGAGGCACAATGACTGAGATTACGGGCGGCGAACTGCTGCTGCGATGTTTGCACGCGGAGAACGTCCGCCATATTCACGCTATCACGGATGGCACGTACATGATTTTTCTGGAAGCCCTGGAGCGGCTGGGGCCGGAGTTTGGCATGCGGCTGATTGTGCCGCGGCATGAGGCTGCCGCGGCGCACGCCGCCGATGCGGTGACGCGGCTGACGGGGGAGCCGGCGGTGGTGATGGCTTGCGCCGGGCCGGGCGCTGCCAATTTGCTGGCGGGGGTGATTTGCGCGCAGGCGGAGGGCAGCCCGGTAGTAGCGATCACGACGATGCGCCGCGCGGAAATCAGCGACGACTACAGGCACATGGGCGGCACGCAATCGCCCGATCACCTGGCGCTGTTCCGCCCCGCCGTGAAATGGAACGGGCGCGTCAGCCATTGGCAGCGTATCCCCGATATGGTGCGGCACGCTTTCCGCGTGGCGCTGGCAGACACGCCTGGCCCGGTGCATCTGCTGATTCCCGAAGATGTGCTGAACCAGCGCGGCGACGCTAACAGCGTGCAAATCTGGCGCCTGGCGCGCACGCGGGCGCTGGATAAGCCGGCAGCCGGCGCGGAACAGGTGCAAAAGGCGGCGGAAATGTTGGTGGCGGCGAAGTTTGTGAACATTCATGCCGGCAATGGCGCCAACCGCGCCGCCGCCGGCCCCGAAATCCTGGCCCTGGCGGAACACCTCGGCTGCGCCGTCACCAACAACGTCACCGCCCGCGGCATCATCCCCGAAGATCACCCCCAGCTTTTCCCGCCGCTGTGCATGGCAGCTTTCATGGCGCACCAGCAGGCTGACCTGATCCTGGCGGTGGGCACGCGCTTTGGCGAACTGGTGATGTGGGGCAAGCCGCCGCTGTGGGGCGACCCCGCCGCCCAAAAGACCATCCAGATTGACGTCAACCCCGCCAACATTGGGCTAAACCGCCCCGTAGACCTGCCCCTGATTGGGGACGCCGCCGTGGTGATGCGCCAGTTGTTGGCAGCGGTGCAGGCGCTGACCCCGAAGCGAGAACCACACGCCAATCTGGCGCAGCTTTCCATGGTGCGGGCGCAGTGGCAAAAAGGGCTGGACGACGCCATCGCCGATCTGGAGCGCGCGCCCATGCTCACGGGCGCGATTTTCCAGGTGTGCAACGAGTTCTTCGGCGATGACGCTATCCTGGCGCTGGATGGGGGCAACACGGTTATGTGGGGTATGCACTACCACCTGGCTCGCTGCCAGCAGTCGGTGCTGTATACGGCCAATATGGGCTATCTGGGCACAGGTTTGCCTTATGCCATTGGCGCCAAAATTGCCGCGCCCGACCGTCCCGTCTACTGCGTCACGGGGGACAGCGCCTTTGGTTTTAACATGCAAGAACTGGAAACGGCGGCCCGGCTGCAACTGCCCATTATCGTCATTGTGGCGGTGGATGGGGCATATGGCATGGAGAAATCGGCGCAGCGGCGCGTTTTTGGCCGGCAGGCTGCCTGGTTTGGGCACGATCATGCCCCGGTGCGTTACGACAAAGTGGCGGAGGCCATGGGCTGTCATGGCGAATACGTCACAAAAGCGTCAGACCTGCCCGCCGCGCTGCAAAGAGCCGTCAATGCCGGCATGCCCACCGTCATCCACGCCGTCGTAGACCCTGAAGCCAACGTAGACCCGCCCGGCATGTGGATCTGGAACGCCGCCCGCTCCGGCAAAGTCACTCTCTAACCATAAGGACTTCACCGCAAAGACACCTCAAAGTTACAAACTAAAAATCTTCGCGCCCTTCGCGTCTTTGCGGTAAAAAAATTCTTCGCACAATAACGATCCAGGTTCAACAATGACCACAAACATGCACACCATGGTGCTGGACGTGTCCGTGCCCCGCATCCTGCTCACCCGGCTGCTGGGTCGCTTCTGGTCGGGCGCGTACTACGCCCCCACGGCGCCGCTGCGAATGGCGCAACTGCCTGCCCCGCCGCTGCCCGCGCCCGACTGGGTGCGCGTACGCAACCGCCTCTGCGGCATTTGCGGCAGCGACCTGCACCAGTTGTTTGTAGACGCCAGCCTGGACGTGGCCCCCGTGGCCCTGCCCTCGCACCAGCGCATCTACCTGGGGCATGAAATGGTAGGCGACGTGGTGGAAGTGGGCGCGGACGTGACCGATTTTCAGGTTGGCGACCGCGTCGTGCGCTGGGGACGCGCCGACGACTGCCTGGCGCGGGGCTACAGCGACCTGTGCCCCGCCTGCGCCCGCGGACATCGCGTGCTGTGCCAGCGGGCAGGCGATCCGCGCCCGCACCACCCCATTGGCGGCGGCTTTGGCAATGCCTTTATCACGCCGGCGAGTACGCTGCTGCCTGTGCCGGCAGATCTGAGCGACGTGCAAGCCATTTTCGTGGAACCCACCGCCGTAGCCATCCACGCTGCCTGGCGGCGCCCGGCAGCGGCAGGCGAAAAGGTGTTGGTTATCGGCTGCGGCACGATTGGCTACCTGCTGATCCAGGCTATTCGCGCCTTGCAGCCCGCCTGCGAAATCACCGCCGTGGCCGAGTTTCCCTGGCAGGCAGCCATTGCCGCCGAATCTGGCGCGGATCACGTTTTTCTGGCTGCCGAGGATGGCTACGCCGCCGTCAGCCGCCTGACCGGCGCCAGCCTCTACGCCGGGCGCAGCGGCAACCGCATGTTGTTGGGCGGCTTTGACGCCGTGTTTGATGTGGTGGGCGTACCCGCCACGCTGCGTAACGCCCTGCGCTGGACGCGGGCAGGCGGGACGGTGGTGTTGGTAGGCGTCTATCTCCACCCCATGCACATTGACCTGACGCCTGTCTGGCATCAGGAAGTAGACCTGATCGGGGCAATTGGGCACGATGTGGTAACGTGGGAAGGTGAAACGCTTTCCACGTTTGAGCTGGCAATGCGTTGGATGCAGCAAGGTCACATCCGCTGTGAAAATTTGCTCACCCACCGCTTCCCCCTGTCCGCCTATCGCCAGGCGTTCCAGACCGCCCTGGATAAGCGAGACAGCCGCTCCATCAAAGTGGCTTTTGAGCTTTAAGAGGTGCGCGGCGCTGGCTCAGGAGTTCCAACAAGCCAAAACCGTGCGACCGGTGCCTTGCACCGCCCTGACCACGCTTCTCGGAGGTAAACAAAACCATGTACAATCTGACCGGAAAAGTAGCCCTGGTCACCGGCGCGGGCCGCCGCAGCGGCATTGGCGCGGCCATCGCCCTACGCCTGGCCCAGGAAGGCGCCCATGTCGTCGTCAGCGACAGTTGCGCCCCTCCTTCCAACCTGCCCCACGGCGGCAACCCTCAATGGGAGGAATTAACCGGCGTGGCTGACAGCATCGCCGCCCTGGGCGGGCGCAGTTTGCCCGTCCAGGCAGACATCACCCAATCCGATCAAGTGCAGGCTATGATGGCTGCCGTGCAAACAGAGTTTGGCCGGCTGGACATCCTGGTGAACAACGCGGGCGCCACCATCGGCCCTGCCCCCGTGCTGCACATGACCGAAGAAGCCTGGCGCAAAACGCTGGAGATCAACGCCACCGGCGCCTTCCTCTGCTGCAAGTACGCCCTGCCGCTGCTGCTGGCCGGGCAGCGCGGCGGGCGCATCATCAACATCTCCTCCATTGCCGCCGTGCGCCCGCGTCCGTTTATGGCTGCCTATGCCGGCAGCAAAGCCGCCCTCAACGCCCTCACCATAGCCCTGGCCCAAGAAGTCGGCGAATACGGCATCACCGTCAACGCCATCCTCCCCGGCGACATAGACACCGCCATGAAACAGTGGGGCATGCAGCTAGAAGCCCTGGTCACGGGCCAGACCCCCGCCAGCGTCAGCGCCGCCCTGGCTGCCCGCATCCCCCTGCGCCGCCTCGGTCTCCCCGCCGACGTCGCCCAACTCGCCGCCTACCTGGCTTCCGACGAAGCCGCCTTCATCACCGGCCAAACCTACAACCTCACCGGCGGCCGCGAACACACGTAGGGGCGTATTGCATACGCCCCATTAACCATTCACCAATTCACCAATTCACCAATTAACCATTCTCTATACCCCCATGCTCTTCCTCACCCGCCTGACCCAAAATTGTGCCCTTCATCCGCATAAGACGGCTATTGAGTTCATCCATCCGCAGCGCAGCCAGGTAGTCAGTTACAGCCAGTTGGAGGCGCGCGTGCAGCAGACGATAGGCTGGCTGCTCAGCCTGGGAGTGCAGCCGGGCGACCGTGTAGCGTTGCAGTTGCCCAAGTGCCTGACCTTCATTTATTTGCATTTGGCGGTCATGCGCCTGGGGGCTATCAGCCTGCCGCTGAACCCGGATTATCCGCAGCGGGAACTGGCTTACTTTCTAACCGACTCGGGGACCACGCTCTTTTTGGCAGATGCGGCAGCCCAATCGCATGTGGCCCCGGTGGTGGCGGAAATGCCGGCATCCTCCCAAACCATCTACCTCCACCCCACCCGTGACGACGATTTTGCCGCGCGGCTGGATGCCGCACCCGCGGCGGTTCTGCCGCGGCTGCCCGCCGATCCCCACCAGACCGCCCTCATGATTTACACCAGCGGCACCACCGGGCAGCCCAAAGGCGCGGAAATCACACACGGCAACCTGACCGCCAACCTGAACGCGCTGCACCAGGCGTGGGGCTGGCGTGAAGACGATGTGCTCCTGCACGTCCTGCCCATTTTCCACGTGCATGGTTTGGTGGTGGCTTTGCATGGAGCGCTGCACGCCGCGGCGACGACTATTTTGCTGCCCAGGTTTGTGGCTGCGCAAACGTTGGAGACCCTGATGCAGCGGCGCTGCACCGTGTTCATGGCTGTGCCCACCATTCACCGCCGCCTGGTGGAATGCCCCACCGCCGCTGCCTGCGACTTGAGTCACATGCGCCTGCTCACGTCGGGTTCTGACCGGCTGCCGGATGATTTGTTTTATCGCTTCCAGCAAACCTTTGGCCATACGCTGCTGGAGCGGTACGGCATGACGGAAACGGGCATGAACCTCTCTAACCCGCTGACGGGCGAGCGCCGCGTTGGTTCCGTGGGGCTGCCGCTGCCGGGCGTGGAGGCGCGCATTGTGCACCCCGAAACGGAAGAACTGCTGCCCGATGGTCAGGTGGGCGAACTACAAATTCGCGGCCCCCACGTGTTCAAGGGGTACTGGCAGATGCCCGGCAAGACCGCCGCCGCATTCACCCCTGACGGCTGGCTGCGCACGGGCGACCTGGGGCTGCGCCAGCCGGACGGCTACTTCACCCTCAAAGGGCGAGCTAAAGACCTGATCATCACCGGCGGCTTAAACGTCTACCCGCCGGAAGTGGAACTGGCGCTGGCTGACCATCCCGCCGTCGCTGCCAGCGCCGTGATTGGCTGCCCCGACCCCGAATGGGGCGAGCGCATTGTGGCGGTGATTGTGCCCCAACCGGGCGTTACGGTGACGGCGGCGGCGCTGCGCGAGCATTGCCGGCAGCAACTCGCCAACTACAAAGTGCCGCGCACCATTCTGTTTGTAAACGACCTGCCGCGCAACGCTCTGGGCAAAGTGCAAAAAGCCCAACTGCGACAAACACTCTGCCAGAAGTAGGCAAAATGTAACTATACAGTCCCACTGGGATTTAACCGCGAAGGCGGTGGCAACCACATATCGGTTCCATAAAACAGGCAAAAAGGCATCGGCGCCGGGCAATTTTGGGCGCGTCTGCGCCCAAAATTGCCCATTAAAATGGGTGTCAGCCCCGCCGCAGGCGAGGCTGACACCCACCACGATTAAGTGCAGCGCTACCATAATCACAGATGGCCCAGATTACGCAGATCAGGCAGATTGACGAACACTTAAACCACAAATCACACAAATCTGCACGAATTTTCCAACCACTGACCACTGATCACTGACCACTGATCACTCACCACTCACCACTGATCACTCACCACTCTCCTCCAGAGGCATTCACATGACTTCACCGGCGCAGACCCCATTTACAATTCACCCCGCCACCGTTGTAGGCGCGGTCACTCTGGCTGTGACCGCCCTGGAACCGATGAGCCGCTATTACCAGCAAGTGATTGGCTTGCAGCTTCTGGCGCAAGACGCGCAAACCGCCGACCTGGGCGTGGCTGGACAGCCCATCGTCCGTCTCGTCGCCCGCCCCAATGGGCGGCAGCACCCGCGCGCCACCGGGCTGTATCATCTGGCTATCCTGCTGCCCTCCCAGGCTGACCTGGGTCACTGGCTCAAGCATTACATCGCCACGCAGCAGCGTATGATTGACGGCGCCGGCGACCACCTGGTCAGCGAAGCCCTCTACCTGTCCGACCCCGAAGGCAACGGCTTAGAAATCTACCGCGACCGCCCGCGCCATACCTGGGAATACGTTGGCGAGGAAATCAAAATGGACACGTTAGCCGTAGACCTGCCCGCCCTGATTGCCGCCGCCCCCGATACGTCTTTTACCGGGCTGCCTGCCGGCGCGCGCCTGGGGCACGTCCATCTGCAAGTCAACGACATCCCCCGCGCCGTCTGGTTCTACCGCGATATCCTCGGCTTTGACTACATGACCGGCTTCCCCTCCGCCGCCTTCCTGGCTGCCGGCGGCTACCACCACCACATTGGCTTGAACACCTGGCGCTCCCGCGCCGCCGCCCCACCCCCTGCCGGCTCCCTGGGCCTCGTCCACTACACCATCGTTCTCCCCCACGAAGACGCCCGCCACGCCCTGCTGACCCGCCTCCACGCCGCCAACCTCCCCATCACTCCCCACGGCCCCGACACCCTCACCCACGACCCTGCCGGCAACGCCCTCCTCCTCACCATTAACCATTCACCCATTCACCCATTCACCAATTAATTATTCTCCCCCCTCCTTCGTAAATAGTAGGGCGATTTTCCAAAATCGCCCACCCGATGGTACGGCTACGGACGGCAGCCGCCCGCGCTCAGGACAAGTTCTGCTCAATCTGTGAAATCTGTGATTGATATTTTCATCCACGATACCCCTATTCCACCGCTGACCCCAACGTACTCACATAAACCCCCGGCCCCTTCCTTTGCGCCAGATAAATAAAATAACCGCTAAACGGCGAACCGTAAGGATTTTCCACATTGCTATCCACCCGCACCTTCAAAAACGTTGGCGCCTCAGACAGCAGACGTCCACTACTGTTGCTGTGCAATCCATCCTCATCCACTTCCAACTGGTAACTAAATTCTGGCTGATCGCGGTAGTAAACCAGAATAGCCATATCCCGGCAATTATGCCTGTTCATTCGCTTCACCATCATCCTCAATACACCGATGAAATGATGAATCTCCGTTGCATCCATTTGCCCCACCTGGAATGGGTCCCCTGTGTACACAGTTCCATTCTGCGCGTTATCGGCATCTTCCAACACAAAACCAACTTTGGGGTCCAGCGACAATGTGACGGAGTCGCTCCGATAAACGCGCGGATGCTTCATACCCGCTTTCACCCAAGGCGACATAAATTTCAACTGCTGCGTTATCCCCGACAGCGTCTCCTCCGGCTCTGGTCCCGCGCCTGCCTTAAACAAAGCGTACTGTGCCGGCTCATAATCTGGATCAACAGACAGCGCCTGCTGCCAGAATGTAACCGCTTTTTCCCGTTGCCCCCACTCCTGGTAAATATTCCCCATAAGATAGTAAGCGGGAAGATAATGCTCATCTACCTGGCGCAAATGCTCCAGCCAGGTAACCGCCTGCTCAAACTGCTTCAACTTGTAATAGCAAAAACCCAGGTTATGCAGAGTCGGGACATTATCTGGCTCCAGTTCGTGCGCCCGCAATAAGGCATCCGCCGCTTCTTCCAGCCGCTCCTGGCGCAGCAAAGCTAATCCCAGGGCTAAATGGCCCTCAGGACGGCGGCTATCAATTGCTATCAGTTGCCGCCCTTTGCCTTCAACCAGCTCGTGCTCCCCCAGGTCCAGGTTGTCTTGAATTTGGGCGTCCAGATGGTTATAGAGAAAGCTCCCCGGCGGAACTTCTCCCTGCTGCTCCTGCCACAAATCTTCCAGCAGATAATTAACGCCCAGCGCTTCCGCAGCTGCCGGCATTCGCTGCCGGAACGTCTCCAACGCCTCCATCGCTTTCGCTGGCTGCCCACTACATCCATAAATCATTGCCTGACTAAACCAATGCTCAGTTTCATCTCGCGCTTCGTCCGTCTGCGCCCACATAGCCAACGCCTCATCATACCTCCCCCACTCCAGATAACAATAGCTCAGATTAGCGAAGACGCCCCCGCGCACATACGGGGCATCAGCCTGTTTCAGGAGTTTGTGAAAGGTGCTCGTCGCCTCCTCCCAGCGCTCATTCCCCATAGCTGCCACCCCCGCCGTCCACATTCTATACCACAGTGACAGTTCCCTGTCGGGCGTTTTCGATTTCAATTTCGAACGCACACGTCGCTTAGCCATATCCTATTCTGTCTCAACTATTTCCTGATGAATACGTCCAATCTGCGCTTTATCAGCATCATCAGCGAGCCATAAAAGACTTTTTCCGCAAACTGCCGGCTGTTCCTAAAGACCTGCCTTGCCAGATAGACCTTATTCTATCATAATCGGTTGCGTCTCTGCACCCGGCATCACACCTGACGCCAGAACTTCCCAGACTGGAGCGCCCTTCCACAAATAAGCTCCAGTGGCGAGTGGTCAGTGACCAGTGGCAAGTGGTCAGTAGAGCCGCCCGTTCGGAAATAGAACGCTGATAAACGCTGAAATTGGACGCTGATTGGCGCGGATGAAAGCTATGTGAACATCAGAGTGGTAGCTGGTTCCTTAGCCAGCAAGCAGTACAGGAGCGCAAATGACACCAGACAATGATAACCCCTTGGATATTATCCGCGACCATCTGGCGGAGCAGTCTACCACATACCTGATTGACCTGATATTGGAACTGATTCAGGCAGTGGATGAACCAACGCGACAGCGCTTTTGGACGCGGCTGTCGCCGCCGGTTGTGGTCACAGTCGAACCGCTTTTCGAGTCGCCGGAGGAATTTGTGACCGCTCTGCAAGAATTTGCGGCAGCCGTACAGGTTGGCGACTACTTCAGCGAAGATGCCCTGGAATACTTTGGCGCAGACCCTTCTGACCGCGACTACCACCGGGATAGATACGGCTGGCTGCCAGATTTTAACCCGGACGAACACGAAGGGCTCAATAGACTGGGCGAGTTTTTAAGCGAGGCGGACTCTTACTTTCGGGTCGAGATATATGATGTGGCGGCGGATGCGTATGAGATTATCACGGGCATTGTTGACAACGCGCCTGACAGAACATTGGGGGTATATGATCCGCTCGGCGAACTCGGCGAGAGTGAAGAAGCCTTTGGGCAGCGATATTTTATCGCCCTAAAAGAGGGCTGCGCGCCAGCCACGTTTTACGAGAAGGCTCTGCAATATCTGGCGCATCATGATAGACCCTATCGCCCACATATGAACAACCTTATCAGTCTGATTGGCGAAGGGGCGCATCAAACTATCCGGGCTTTCCTGGAACAGTGGGCTGACAACCTGGCGCGGCAACAAAGCGATCCCATTTTGCTAAGACCACCCTATCAACTCCAGTTGTTGATACGCTACTACAACGAAGCCAACGAGCCGGAAAAGACGCTGGAGCTGCAAAAGCGATTCCGGCGCATTTACCTGCCTCTCTATGAGCCATTGATAGGCGAAAGAGTCGCCGCCGCGGATTGGCAAACCGTCAAGGCATATGGAGAAGAACTGCTGGCTTTGCTGCCGGCAAGCCCTCCCTACATCTCGCACGGCGGTCTGGATATCCTCGAAATTCGCACCCAAATGGCGCAGGCTTACGAAAGTCTGGGCGACCTGGAAAGTGCGCTCGCCGTCTACCACCCGGTTTTTGAGCAGCG
>JAGVTM010000177.1 GCA_019136785.1 Chloroflexota bacterium
ATACCTCTACAGCCCCCCCTGGCGGCGCAATATCCTTTTCCTGTAGATATTGCGCCACATAATCCTCCCCCAAAACGGGCGCGTAAATGTTGCGCGTCGTGGCGATGTCCTCGTGCCCCAGATACTCCTGCACCACTTCCAGCGGCACACCCGCTTTTAACAACTGGATGGCCCGAAAGTGGCGAAAATCATGCACGCTCACCCGCCGCGTTTCATCCACCCCCAGCGCCTGTACTGCCTGCTCCACCACCCGCTGCAAGCCCCGCACCGATAAGCGCGCCTGTGGATAACTGCGCGAATGGGAGATAAACAAATAGGGCGAGGGGTCCTGCCGTTCCTGCAAATAAGCCGCAATCGCCGCCTGCGCGTAAGGGCGCAGTTGCACCGTGCGCGGCTTCTGCCGTTTGCCCACAATCCGCACTTTTTCCGCCCGCCCATGCCGCACCATCTGCCGCGTCAATTGGTGCAGTTCGCTCACCCGCAGCGCCGTGGACCACAGCACATTCACCACCGCCCGGTTGCGCAGCAAAATCAACCGCTGCCGCCGGCTGTTGTCATCCTGAGCCGGCGGCAGCGGCATTTCGTTGAAGTGCGCCGCCACCTGCGGAATAAGGGCTTCAATATCCTCCACCCGCCCCGCCACATCCGTCTCCTGCCCAAACGTGCCGCTCACCTGTCGCGCCAAAAGCTGGCGTAAATGGGGCATGTGCAAATGTGCCGGCAATTCCTGAATCCACTCCAGGTAGCTCAAATACCCCACCACCGCCGCCCAATAAGCCCGCAGCGTCGCCCGCGAACGGTGCGACGACAACCATGCCAGATAGTTCGCCAGAACCTTCTGCGTCAGGTATTGGGGATCATAGGGCCACGCTTCTGTCGTAAAAGGCTCAATCTTCTGTACATACACCCAATCCGCCAGAAACCGCAGCGCCGCCAGATAATTCCGCTGCGTCACCGGGCTCCACGAGCCATTGTCCAAAAACTGATGCGCCCCCCGCCACGGTTCCGCATTCGGCGGCGGCAGCGGCCTACCAGACAAAGCCAACGTCTTCCGCGGCATCCAGCCACACTCCTTCGAAAATATAGCCCCAGCATCCCGTAGCGCCAGCATCCTTGCTGGCAAAAGCCGGCTAGAAGCCGGCGCTACGGTTTCATTCCTCGTGGTGCGCCCCGCGCATGAGGAACTCCTTACACACTCAATCCCGCACAGCCATAAACCATTTTCCCAAGTATAACACGCTACCCCTTCCTCCCCACTTCTGCTATCATCCCGCCAACACACTGCCCACCGTCCACTGACCACTGTTCACTGCCCACTGTCTACTATCCACTCCCCCGAGGCTCTCATGCAATACGGAATCGAAATCATCCCCTTTGGCGAATTCGGTGAACCACAGATCTTCATGCAGTTGGCTCAAGCTGCCGAAGCATCCGGCTGGGAAGCCCTTTGGGTATGGGATCATCTGGCATTTCCCTACGGCGTCGGCGACCCCTGGGTGTTATTATCCGCCGCCGCTGCCGTTACTTCCCGCCTCAAACTCCTCCCCGGCGTCGCCCCCTTGCCCCGCTACAAACCCCACGTGCTGGCTCGCCTGCTCATCACCCTGGATCGGCTGAGCAATGGGCGACTTATTCTCGGCGTTGGCAGCGGCGGCTTAGCTGGCGAATACACCGCCTATGGCGAGCCAGGCGATGCCAAAACCCGCGCCGCCATGCTCGACGAATCGTTAGACATACTCACTCGCCTCTGGCTGGGTGAACCCGTCACGCACCACGGCCCCCACTACACCGTAAACAACGTCGCTTTTACGCCTCGCCCCGTGCAGCAGCCGCGCATTCCCATCTGGGTTGGCGGCGACAGCCCCGCTGCCCTACGCCGCGCCGCTCGTTGGGATGGCTGGATTATTGGTACAATTGACGAGAACCAGCAAATTACCATGACGCCTGCTCAGGTAGGTGAAAGAGTCGCCGCCATCCAGCGGCAGCGCCCCGCCGCCGCTCCCTTCGCCGTGGCTGTGGATGGCGTCAGCCAGCCCGGCAACACCGCCCATGTGCGCGCCTATGCAGCCGCTGGCGCTACCTGGTGGTTTGAAGCCCTATTTGGCTTACGCGGTTCCCTGGACGACATGCTGGCCCGCATCCATGCCGGCCCCCCCCGCCCTGACCGCTAAAAGCGAGCGTCAGACCCCACAAGCGCGCCGCACCGCCGTTAATCTGCGAAATCCGTGACCCATCTGCCAAATCTGCGTCCCATCCCATTTTTCTCCGCGTCCTCCGCGTCTCCGCGTGAAACTATTTTGAAAAGGAAAGAACATGAACTTTGGCGTTGTATTTCCCCAGACTGAATTTGGCAGCGACCCCGCCGCCATCCGCGACTATGCCCAAACTGCCGAAGCCCTCGGCTATACCCACATCCTGGCTTATGACCACGTTCTCGGCGCAAACCCCGACCGTCCTGGCGGCTGGCAAGGCCCCTACACCTACCAGCACCCTTTCCATGATCCCTTCGTCCTCTTCAGCTACATGGCTGCCGTCACCCACACCATCCACTTTGTGACGGGCATCCTCATTTTGCCGCAGCGCCAGACCGCCCTTGTCGCCAAACAGGCGGCTACCCTCGACCATCTCAGCGGTGGGCGTTTTCGCATGGGCATTGGCGTCGGCTGGAACGAGGTCGAATACATGGCCCTCAACCAGAACTTCCACACCCGTGGCAGGCGTCTGGAAGAGCAGCTTGAGGTTCTTAACCAGTTGTGGACGCAGCCATTGGTGAACTATGCCGGCACGTGGCACACCATCCCCGACGCCGGACTCAACCCCTTGCCCTTGCAGCAGCCTATTCCCCTCTGGTTTGGCGGGCACGCCGGCGTCGTACTACAGCGCGTCGCCCGGTGGGGGCAGGGTTGGCTGCCCAACTACCGCCACCCCGATCAGGCGCAGCCTTCCCTGGACACACTACAAACGCTCCTGGCTGAAAATGGGCGCTCCCTCTCTGACATCGGCATTGAGTCTCGCCTCAGCTTCGGCAGCGGCGACCCCACCGCCTGGCGCTCCCTGATCGCCGCCTGGCGCGCCGCCGGCGCCACCCACATCACCCTCAATACCATGAACCTCCACTACATCCACCCCACCCAACACCTTGCCGCCATCACCACCTTCGCCAATGCCATAGGCGAAGTTTCTTAACACACATACGGCAGGCAAAATACAGATTGGCAAAAGCGGTATCCTGCGGCTAACCACACGGCTGCCGGGTGACGGCTTGAAAGTCGCCGCGCGCAAGGCTATACTCTCTTTACCGCAGCGGCTGGCCGCTGCCAACTGGTAATCCGCAACCAGCTACAGGAGTTCTTATGACCACCCGAACCGCATCCCGCACCGAGAAAATCCACGACATCCTCCGTTACGAACACCACCCCCTGGACGCCATCTTCAAACCGCGCAGCGTGGCCGTCATTGGGGCCACCGACCGCCCCGGCAGCGTGGGGCGCACCATTCTGTCCAACCTGATCAGCACTCCCTTTGGCGGCACGGTTTACCCCGTCAATCTGAAGCGCCCGGCTATCCTGGGCATCAAAGCGTACCCCAACCTGGAGGCGATTGGCGATCCCATTGATTTAGCCGTCATCGTTACCCCCGCCCCCACCGTGCCCGACACCATACGTGAATGCGTGGCTTATGGCGTGCGTGGGGCCATCATCATTTCCGCCGGGTTCAAAGAGACGGGCCCGGCCGGAGCAGCGCTGGAGCAGGAGATTCTGGCGGAGGCGCGCCGCGGCAATATGCGCATTGTGGGCCCCAACTGCCTGGGGGCCATGAGCCCGATTACGGGTTTTAACGCCACCTTTGCCAGCACCATTGCCCTGCCCGGCAACGTGGGCTTCATCAGCCAGAGCGGGGCGCTGTGTACGGCTATTCTGGACTGGAGCTTCCGCGAACACGTGGGCTTCAGCGCCTTTGTCTCCATTGGCTCCATGCTGGACGTGGGGTGGGGGGATTTAATTTATTACCTGGGCGACGATCCCCATACCAAGAGCATCGTCATCTACATGGAGACCATTGGCGACGCCCGCTCTTTTATGTCTGCCGCGCGCGAAGTGGCTCTGACCAAGCCCATCATCGTCATTAAGCCGGGGCGTACCCAGGCTGCCGCCGCCGCCGCCGCCTCGCACACAGGTTCGCTGACAGGCAGTGATGAAGTGTTGGAGTCGGCTTTCCGCCGCTGCGGCGTGCTGCGAGTGAACGACATTTCCGATATGTTCTATATGTCCGAAGTGCTGGCCAAGCAGCCGCTGCCGCGCGGTCGCCGCCTGACGATTGTGACCAACGCGGGGGGGCCGGGCGTGCTGGCGACCGATGCGCTCATTTCTGGCGGCGGCGAACTGGCTTCTTTGTCCGCGGAGACGGAGGCGAAGCTAAACGAGATTTTGCCGCCGCACTGGAGCCACGGCAACCCGATTGACGTGTTGGGAGATGCCAGCCCGGAGCGGTATGCGCAGACGCTGGAAGCGGCGGCGGCGGACGCCAACAGCGATGGCTTGCTGGTCATTTTGACGCCGCAGGCTATGTCCGACCCCACAGGCACGGCGGAGGCGCTCAAGGACGCCAGCCAGAAGTTAAAGCGGAAGCCGGTGCTGGCAAGCTGGATGGGCGGCGCGGAGGTGAACGACGGGGAGGCGCTACTCAATAAAGCCGGTATTCCCACCTTCGCCTATCCCGACACGGCTACCGAGATGTTCAACTATATGTGGCGATACAGCGACAACTTACGCAGCCTGTACGAGACGCCCGTTTTGCCGGCAGGCAGCGAAGAAGGCGCGCCCGACCATACTTTAGCCGAATCCGTCATCCACGCCGCGCGGCAGGCGGGGCGCACCATCCTGACCGAATTTGAGTCGAAACAGATATTCACCGCTTACGGCATTCCCACCGTAGACACCCGCATAGCGACCAGCGCCGATGAAGCGGCGCAGTTGGCTGAGGCTATTGGTTACCCGGTGGTGCTTAAGCTCCATTCCGGCGCCATTACCCACAAGAGCGACGTGGGCGGCGTGCAGCTTAATCTGGGGGATGCGGAAGCGGTGCGCGGCGCTTTTGCCCGCATCGAAAGCGGCGCGCGCCGCTATGTGGCGCAGACGGGGCGCGCTCCCCGCCCGGACGATTTTCTGGGCGTGACGGTGCAGCCCATGATCAAGCTGGAGGGGTATGAAATCATCGTGGGCAGCAGCCCTGACCCGCAGTTTGGGCCGGTGCTGCTCTTTGGCGCGGGCGGCGTACTCGTGGAGGTGTTCCAGGATCGCGCCCTGGGGCTGCCGCCGCTGAACACGACGCTGGCGCGGCGTATGATGGAGCGGACGAAGATTTACACGGCGCTAAAAGGGATTCGCGGGCGGGCAGCGGTGGATCTGGCGGCGTTGGAGCAGTTGTTGGTGCGGTTCAGCCAGTTGGTTGCCGAACAGCTGTACATTAAGGAAATTGACATCAACCCGCTGCTGGTATCGCCGGAACGGATTCTGGCGCTGGATGCGCGGGTGGTGTTGTATGAACCGGACGTGACCGAGCCGCCGCGGCTGGCGATTCGGCCATACCCGACGCAATACGTGCAGCCGTGGACGCTGCGCGATGGCACGCCGGTGAATATCCGCCCCATTCGCCCGGAAGACGAACCGCTGGTGGGGCAGTTCCATCAGGGGTTGTCGGCGCAGAGCGTGTTTATGCGCTACTTCCATTCGCTGGATTTGAGCCAGCGGGTGGCGCACGAGCGGCTGACGCGCATTTGCTTTATTGATTATGATCGGGAGATGGCGCTGGTGGTGACGCGGCGAGATGCGACGACGAATGAGCGGCGGATTATTGCCGTGGGGCGGTTGAGCAAAATTGCCGGCACAACTGACGCCGAATTTGCCATGCTCATCCACGATGAGTACCAGCGGCAAGGCATGGGCACGGAACTATTGCGCCGCCTGTTAGACATAGCCCGCGATGAGGGCGTGCAGCGCGTGGTAGCCCACATGCTGCCCGAAAATGTGGGCATGAAGCGCGTCTGCCAGCGGTTAGGTTTTAAGCTGCACTACGAAGATAACGTCCTACACGCAGCTTTAGAAATATGAAAAGATCGTAACTATTCACCGCGGTAACACCCCAGTAAATCGTGGTGATCTCTTTAACCGCCTACCGGCCCCGCAAAGCGAGCGCGGACGCATCGTCCGGCGGCATCAGCGACGGGCCATTTTGGGCGCAGACGCGCCCAAAATTGCCCATAAAAATGGGTGTCAGCCCCGCCGCAGGCGGGGCTGACACCCACCACGATTACGCGCAGCGGTGCAGTGCTACCTTCACCGCAAAGACGCTGACGCCGCTCGGCGGCGCGAACGCAA
>JAGVTM010000372.1 GCA_019136785.1 Chloroflexota bacterium
ACACGCGCCAAAAATTGCCCATAAAAATGGGTGTCAGCCCCGCCTGCGGCGGGGCTGACACCCCCCACAATGAAGTGCAATGCCGCCAAAAGGAGGCAACCCATGCGAAGCGTTTATTTTCGTGGTAGAAGGTGGGCGCGCCGGCCCATGTTACGCGGCGGCGCCTGGCGGCGGCGCGGGCCCGGCTGTCTCGGCTGCGGCTTCGTGCTGCTGCTCATTGTCCTGGCATATTTTCTCCTCCAGGTAGCGAGATAAGCGATCAGGGAAGAGATCTCCGTGGTCACCACCTCGTCACTGACCACTCGCCACTGATCACTGGACTGATCACTGGTCACTCGTCACTGATCACTGGTCACTCGCCCCTGATCACTGCTTCCAAAGGAACGACTCATGTGGTTTGAAACCATCATCCGCGAAGAAACAGGCTGCGCCGCGTACATGCTGGGCTGCGATGGGGTAGGCGAGTGCGCCGTCTTTGACCCCCTGTGGGACATTCAGCCTTACCTGGACGTGGCCCGCAAGCATGGCGCGCGCATCCGTTACATCATTGATTCGCATAGTCATGCTGATCATGTATCCGGCGCGCGGCGGCTGGCGGCGGTCAGTGGGGGGGAGCTGGTGCTGCCCGCCCTCGCCGACGTTGCCTACCCTGCCACCCGCGTGCAGCACGGCGACCAACTGCGCCTGGGCGGCGTTGGCTTAGAAATCATGCACGTCCCCGGCCACCGCCCGGAGCAAATTAACCTGCTGGTCTACGACTACACCCGCGGCGACGAACCCTGGTGCATCCTCACCGCCGATTTCGTGCTGGTGGGCGACGTGGCCCGCCCCGACCTGGCCCAGGCGGGCGAGCAGGGCGCGCCCACGCTGTTCGACGTGGCTATCCCCCGCTTCCTGAACCTGCCCGACCACGTTGAGGTGTACCCCGGCCATCTGGCCGGGTCCACCTGAGGCCGCGTCACCAGTGGCAAGGTTGTCACTACCGTTGGTTACGAACGCCGCTATAACCCCGCCCTGCGCTTCACCGACCGCCAGAAATTTACGGCATACATGCAGGAGGAACAGCCGCTCAAGCCCGCCAATATCCTGAACATCGTGGCTATCAACCAGGGCAAACGCCCCCTGACCATGACCACGCCCCAGGCTGCGCCGCTTGCGCCGGCCCAGGCGCATGAGCTAATCGCCGCCGGGCACGTGGTGGTGGACGCCCGCTCCTCGGCAGAGTATGGCGCGGGGCACATCCCTGGCGCCTTTAACGTGCAGTTGTCCAGCAGCGAGTTTGAGCAGCGGGTAGGGTGGATTGTGCCGGCAGACGCGCCTATCATTCTGGTCACGGACACGGCGGCAGAGGCGCAGCGCTGCGTGTTTAATATGGCTTTTGTGGGGTTGGATCAGGCGGTAGTGGGGTATCTGGATGCCGGCATTCCCGCCTGGATGCGCGCCGGTTACCCCATTGCTGTCGTGCCCCAAACAGACGTGCACACCTTACAGCGCCGCCTGGCGACCAATGGCTGGCACGTACTGGACGTGCGCGCCAAAGACGAATGGGACGAGGGGCACATTGCCGCGGCGCAGTTCATGCCCTACACCGACATGGTTCCCCAATTGGACGCGCCGGCAAAGCTAGACAAACTCCCCTTCGCCCCCGACGCCCCCATCGCCGTCACCTGCGCCAGCGGCAAACGCTCCAGCACCGCCATCAGCATCCTGCTGCGCCACGGCTACCGCCGCCTCTACAACGTCACCGGCGGCATGGAAGCCTGGCGCGCCGCCCAACTCCCCACCTGATCGGGTGGTGCAAGGCACTGGCCAAACGGTTTTGGCGATTTGGATCTCCTGCGGCCAGTGCCTTGCACCGCTATACCGCCTATATGACCCCTGCCCAACTCGCCCACGCCCGCCACAACGCCTACCGCCTCCTCAGCCAACTCCTCCTCCACGGCGTCACCCCCGCCCTGCTGCCCCACATAATGGCTCTCCCCGAACTGCGGCAGCCCCTACCCCCCGTCTTCGACCCCGATGCCGCTGCCGCTGATCACCAGCGCCTTGTCGGCTTCACCCTCTTCCCCTACGAAAGCGTCTTTCGCCATCCATCAGGCTTATTGGGCGGGCCCCTGACCGCCGCCGCCGCCCAGACCTACCACCAACACGCCTTCACCCCGCCCGCCGCCGCCGCCGCCGACCATATCGGCGTGGAACTGGCGTTTCTGGCTTTTCTCTGCGGCGGCGAAGCAAACGCCCGGCGCGCCGGCCAGCAGCCCAACGGCGTCGCCGCCTGGCAGTCACATCAGCGCCGCTTCTTACAGACGCGCCTGCTCCCCTGGCTGCCGCCGCTGGCTGTGGCGCTGCAACAGCAGCCGCTCCCTTTTTACCAGGCAGTGGGCGAAATGCTGCTCGAACTGGCGGCAGACCATGCCCGCGCCCTGGGCATCGAGGCTGCCCCTGACGACGACGATGCCGCCGCGTCCGCCGCGCTCCTGGCGGATGACAAAACCAGCCTGCGTGACATTGCCCGCTTCCTGCTGACGCCCCCTCACAGCGGCGTGTGGCTCAGCCGCGAGGACGTAGCCCGCCTGGCGCGGCAGCAGCAACTCCCGCGCGGCTTTGGCGAACGGGAACAAATGTTGCTCAACGCCCTGCGCGCCGCCGCCCAATACGACGCCCTGCCCGCCTTTGTCGCCAGCCTGCATGACCATTGGCGCGACTGGCAGGCTGCTTATCGGGCGTTGGCGGCGCAATGGCCCCCCCTGGCTCCTTTCATTGTTTGCTGGCAGGCCCGTTCCCACAATGCCGGCACTCTCCTCTCCCAAATCGCCGCCCGCCTCGAACCCTTGACCCCTCCGTTAAATTCGGGCAACCTGTCCTGAGCATCATCGAAGGATTCGTGGCTAAAATCCCCCTCCCCATTAACCGTTCACCAATTCACGAATTCACCCATTAATTATTCCCCCCTACCCCTTAATCACCCCCGCCTGATACGCCCGCAGCAGCGCCCGCAGCGCCTCAATCTGCGCCTCCATGGCCCGCCCCGCATCCGTATCCTTCACCCGCAGCCGCGTCGTATTCGGCTGCAAAATGTGTGTCTTAGAGTGAATGTCCAACGCCGACTCAATCGCCTTTTGCGTAGACTCAAATGGCTCGTGCGCCGCCAGCAGCAGCCCATACGAATTAAAAATAAGCGTATACCCCGCGATCCCCGTCTTCTCGTGATACGCCTTCGAGAAACCCCCATCAATCACCAGCAGCTTCCCATTCGCCTTGATCGGGCTTTCCCCCTTTTTCACTTTAACGGGCACGTGCCCGTTAATAATGTGCCCCGTCTCCGCGTCCAGCCCAAAATGAGTCAAAATCCGCCGCGCCGTCTCCTCCTGGTCGCGGAACTGGTAATAAGGGTTCATGCCTTCCGCATGCGTGGCTTTGTCCGCAATAAAATACCGCTCAAACGTCGCCATCTTATCCTTGCCAAACAACGGCGAATGGGAACCGCTCCACAAATACCAGATAGCGTCCAGCCCATACTCTTTCTGCTGCGGGTCCTCCGCAAAATACCCCTGCCGCGCCAGCATATCAAACCGATCCATATACGATTTCACGCTGAACTCCTGCCCTTCAATGCGGAACACCCAGAAGGAACCATCCCGGTGCATCGGGATGCAGCCGTGATACAACAGGTTGCCATTGTGCGTTAGATACATCCCCCCCCTGGCGTACAAGAAGCGTACATGCTTTTGCAGCCGTTCGCTGTTGGCAAACGACAACTTCAACCGCTCCATCACGATGGCCTCGCGCGGCGTCAGCGCATAGGGGTCTTGCGCGTCAACCGTGGGGAAATGCGCGTCTTGCAGCGCATATTCCTGCCCATCCACGGTAACCACGCCCCGTGCAAAATCAATCTTATCCAGCAGCAGCCGGTTTTCCATCCGGTAATGCGGTCGCCGCAAAATAATTTGCGCTTCCAACTTGAGCTGAATGATCGTAATCGCCTTGTGCATTTGCGCCATCAGGCGCAGTTCATTCGCCGTATACTCCGCCCCATCTGCCCCCTGCGGATAAAACAGGGCGCACTCGTCTTGCCCATACACATCCACCGCAAACGAAGCCAGCGGCAGCATACTGATGGCGTACCCTGTTTCCAGCGTCTCCATATTGGCGTAGCGCAGCCCCACGCGGATCACGTTGGCGATGCACGCCTCGCTGCCGGCAGCCGCCCCCATCCACACAATGTCATGATTGCCCCATTGGATGTCCAGCGAATGGTAAGCCATCAACGTATCCATGATGTAATGCGCCCCCGGCCCCCGGTCATAGATGTCGCCAATGATGTGCAAATGGGCAATCACCAGCCGCTGGATCAAATACGCCATTGCCGTAATAAAAGCCCGCGCCCGCCCCGTCTCAATGATCGTCTCGATAATGCTCTGGTAATACTCCTGCTTATTTTCGATCCCTTCCTGTTCGTGCAGCAGTTCTTCGATGATGTAGGCGAAATCTGCCGGCAGCGCCCCCCGCAGCGCCCCCCGCGTATACTTAGAAGAAGCCACCCGGCACAACCGGATCATCCGGAACAACGTGATGCGATACCACTCCGCCGCATCAGGCACGCTTTGCAGCGTTTGCGACAGCTTCTGCTCCGGATAATAAATCAGGCTCGCCAGATGCCGCTTCTCATTTTCCGTCAGCTCATTGGTGAAATGCTCATCAATCTTCCGCTTAATAGACCCCGACCCATTCCGCAGCACGTGCCGGAACGCCTCATACTCCCCATGAATGTCCGACAAAAAATGCTCCGTCCCCTTTGGCAGTTGCAAATTGGCGTTTAGATTAATGATCTCCGTCGCCGCCGCCTGAATAGAAGGATACTGCTTCGCCAAAAGCTGCAAATAAGGCAAATCAAACGCTTGCATACTATTCCCCACAAAAACGGGTGCGCGCCGCCAGGTAGGGGCGTATCGCATACGCCCTTCCCCCCACAAACCGCCCAACCCATTAACCGTTCACCAATTCACGAATTCACCAATTAACCATTCTCTCCTCCCTCTACCCCGATACCGCCCACTACCCGTATAATAACATAAACAACGCCATAGAAACCGAGTTTTTTAGAAAAACCCGGTTTCTAATCGCCCAACCCATTAACCATTCACAAGCGGTGTCTTCACCGCCATTCACCCATTCACGAATTAATCATTCTCCCCCCCTCCCCGGAGATTCCCTCATGCCCTCCTTCCCATTTCGCCTCCTTTTACTCCTGCTCCTACTCTTAACCGCCTGCCGGCAGCCCCCGCCAACCCCGGCAGCCACCCTCCCCGCGCCAGCTACGCTGCCACCCTTTACCGCCGTCCCCTCTGCCGCCTGGGACGACCTCGATCCCGACGCCCTCTTTGAGCAGATCTTCGCCGAACTGCTGCGCCGCGACCCCGAATGGGCCACCGACCTGGGACTGGCAGACCCGTACAACATCCCCCAAAGCGAACTCACCAACGTCTCCCCCGCTTACCAGGAAGAAACCTACCAGTTAGCCCAACGCAGCCTGGCTCGCCTGCGCGCCCTCGACCCCGCCGCCCTCACCGCGGCGCAGCGCGTCTCCCGCGACGCCTACATCTGGCTGCTGGACGACCAGGTGCGCGCCTACGAATTTGCCTGGCACGACTACCCCGTCAACCAGGTCTTTGGCATCCAAAACAGCCTGCCTACCTTCCTGGCTTACGCCCACCCGCTGCGCCATGAGCAGGACGCCCACGACTACGTCGCCCGTCTCTCCCAGGTGGGCGTCAAATTCGACCAGACGATGGAAGCTTTGCAGCGCCGCGCCGATCACGGCGTCATCCCCCCCCGCTTTGTCTTTAACCGCGTCCTGGCGGAAATGGACAGCATCACCGCGCCCCCCGCCGCCCAAAGCCTCTTTTTTGCCGAATTTCAGCGCCGCCTCTCCGCCCTGGACAGCATCAGCGCCGCCGCCAAAGAAACCCTGTTCGCCGCCGCCCTTGCCGAAATCGAAGACGTCGTCTACCCCGCCTACGACCGCCTGGCTGCCTACCTGCGCCAACTGCAAACGCAGGCTGCCGCCGACGACGGCGTCTGGAAGCTGCCCGACGGCGACGCCTATTACGCCTACACGCTGCGCCACCACACCAGCACGGATCTTACCGCCGCCGAGATTCACGAACTCGGCTTACAGGAAGTGGCCCGCATCCAGGCCGAAATGCGCGATCTGCTGGCGGCGCAAGGCTTTTCCACTGAGCTGAGCCAGGGTATTGGACAGATGTACCAGGCGGGCGGCGGCATCCTCATTAGCACCCAGGCAGACCGCGACGCGGCCATTGCCGCCTACCAGGCGGCCATGGATCGCGGCATGGAGAAAATGGCCCCCGCCTTTAACCTGCGTCCCCAGGCGGCGCTGCAAATTGTGCCTGTGCCCGATTTCCGCGGCGGCGGCTCCCTGGCTTACTACAATTCCCCTCCTGTAGACGGCTCCCGTCCCGGCTACTTCTCCGCCAACCTCTCTCTGGGGCGCTTCATCTCCTTTGTCGAACTGCCCACCCTGGCTTACCATGAAGGCGTCCCCGGCCACCACTTCCAGTTATCGCTGCAAGTCGAAGAGACCGGCCTGCCTGCCTTCCGCCGCGCCCACGTGCTCACCGGCTTCGCCGAAGGCTGGGCGCTCTACGCCGAGCGGCTGGCGGCGGAGTACGGCGTCTACGACGACGACCCCTACGGCGACTTTGGCCGCCTGCAGGCAGAACTATTCCGCGCCGTGCGCCTGGTGCTGGACACGGGCATCCATGCCCAACGCTGGACGCGGCAGCAGGCGATTGACTACTTTGTGCAAACCATGAACTGGCCCGAAAGCGTCGCC
Source organism: Chloroflexota bacterium (assembly GCA_019136785.1). Classification (GTDB taxonomy): domain Bacteria; phylum Chloroflexota; class Anaerolineae; order Promineifilales; family Promineifilaceae; genus JAGVTM01. The sequence continues at coordinate 6,857 of JAGVTM010000372.1, forward strand.
GCCGGCGAGGTAGAGCGCTACATTGTCTGGCCCGGCCAGGCCACCACCTACAAAGTAGGCCAACTCACCCTCCTCCGCCTGCGCGACCAGGCGCAAACCGCCCTGGGCCCCGCCTTCGACCTCGCCGCCTTCCACGACCTCATCCTGCAAAACGGCAGCCTCCCCTTCCCTATTCTGGAGCAACTTGTAGCCAATTGGACCATCGCGCAGCAAGAGGAAAAATGATCACACACTCCCCCCATAGCAGCAGCACCCTTGCCGGCGCCCCGTTTTTCGTTGCCTGTTAACTGCTAGTGTTCTGTCAGCCGTGATTTGATAGATTGGTTCAATCTGGGAGATTGAACCAATCTAGTCCATCATTTTATGCTTCACGGGCCGATAATGGTCAATATCTAGCTCGTTGCCCATATTCATTTCCGATACGCCACAGTAGCCACAGCAATAGTTATAGGCAGCCCGAATGGCTTCCCGCTTTTCAGCCGTGATGCTCATACCGTTGTTAAAATCTCGCCCGTTAACTGCGTGTAGATTGCCTGAATATGCTCGTGCCGTTGTCGGAAATCAGCCAGCCAGCGTCGTGCTTCCACAGCCAGTTGTTCCTGTTGGTGCAGCAGTTTCGCCATCTCTTCGTTGTCCGCCTGGAGCTTCTGCAAACGTTCCCGTGTGGCTACCTGTTCCAATTCCAGACGGGCTATGGCTGGTTCCAGATACCGCGCTTCTTCCTGTTCCAACATAGCCACTATTTCTGCCAGTTCCGTTTGTTCATCAACCGTGAGCGTACCAGTCAACTGACGTTGGCGTAATTTATCAAACCGAGTCTGTTTTTCTTCGTTCCAATCCATTCCGATCACCTGCTGAGCCTGTTTGTTTTTGTAAAACCTCTCTCATATTGTACCATCAGAAACGCTCAGAGCATGAACCCTTTTCTTAACTTTGCGCCCTTTACGATAAACCTCTGTCATTCCGAACCCTGAGCCTGTCGAAGCGGGAGGAATCCCTACGGCGCTGGCGGGTAACGGGGGTAGGGATTCCTCAGGCTATCGCCTTCGGAATGACACGTGTCACACCTTTGTCATTCCGAGCGGAGTGAGGAATCCCTACCGCCCTACGGATAACTTCACCCCACCCATATCGGCGTGAACAACAGCCCCGCAAAGACGCCCCCATTAACCATTCACGAATTCACCCATTCACCAATTAATTATTATTTACAACCACAATGGGCGGGTTGCCAACCCGCCCTACGCCCCACCCGCCAGAAACCGAGTTTTTTCGGAAAAACTCGGTTTCTAATCTAAGGCTTGCTCAATGGCTGCCAGGAGACGTTCAGTGTCCTGGACGTCGGCGGCGACGGAGGCGGGGGGGTAGCGCTGGAAGTCGCGCTGCGCCGCCTGCGCGTAAAGCCGAGCATCCGCCAGCCGCCCATTCTGCGCCAGCGCCAGGGCCACGTTGAAGCGCGTCGTTGCCGCGAGATAGAAATTGCCCGCCTGTTCCTTATAGCGGATGGACTCATTATAGTGCGCCAGGGCGCGCTCCAGGTCGCCGGCGTCGGCGTAGATATTGCCAAGCTGGTTGTGCGTCACCGCCAGGTCGCCCACGGCATCCGGCGGCAGCAGCGCCAGCGCCTGCTGGTAATGCCCCAGCGCCGCGTTCAAATGCCCCAACAGTTCCGCTGCCGCCTGCCCCGCCGCCTGCCCGTCATTGAACCGCTCATAAGCGACGTTGCCCAACGTAATCAGACACTTGCCCCTCCCGACCCGGTCGCCCCCGGCGCGGAGCTCCAGGCTGCGGCGGTACCAGCGTTCGGCGGCGTCCAGGTCGCGGAGTGCCGGCAATTGCATATACGCATGACCCAGGTTAAACGCTGCTATCGCCTCCGCCGCCCCGTCGCCAATGCGCTGCAGCAGATCAGCCGCTTCTTCATAAGCCGCCACGCATGCCGCCTTGTTTTGTTCTCGCTGTATTTGCCCCAGTTCATGCAGCGAAGCCGCCAACGTCCGGATCGCATTCCGCCCCGCCCCATCCAACCCCGCCGCCGCTTCCCCCAGCGCCGCCGCCGCCGCCTGCCGATCCCACGCCACGCACACCCGCTGCAACCGCTCCGCCGTCCCCCACTCCCGCTGCTCCCGCGCCAGCCCCACCCGATACTCCGTTACCAGACTCCACTGCGCTTCCCGCCCCGGCAGCGGGCCCTCCGTCGCCGCCTCCACAAACTCCGGCGTAATCTCCCGCACCAGCCGCGCCCACTCCCCCCGCCGCCCCGTGTGCACGTAGAGTTGGCGCAGCCCCTGCATCGTCCTGATGAGCGCATCCCACCACCCATGCTGCCGCGCCAACCGCCGCGCGTGCAGCAAATTCCCCTCCTCCGCCCGCAGCGCCCCAATTACCTCCCGATTGCCCCCCTCATATTGCCCCCAATAATAGTTCCCCAACTCCCCCATCGCCTCCACAAAAGCCCGTGAAGAGTGGTCAGTGGTCAGTGGCGAGTGGTCAGTGGGGAGTGGGGAGTGATCAGTGGTCAGTGGGGAGTGGTCAGTGGTCAGTGGGGAGTGATCAGTGGTCAGTGGGGAGTGGTCAGTGGCGTAATATTCGTCGTGCAGGTTTTTGAAGAACCAGGGGAGGGCGGGGTGGATGGTGTAGTAGCCGCCGCCATGGGGGGTGAGCAGCCCAATTTCGGCGGCGCGGTCTAGTAGCGCTATACCCCGCTCGCGGCTGAGTTCCCGCGCGGCGGGCACGCTCCACTCCTCATCGGGGTCGCCCATCACGATTAGCACGTCCACATCCACAAACCCCTGAAAATGATGCAGCAGCGCCAGGATGCGCCGTTCTTCTTCGTGGAAAGCGTGCGCAAACCCAAATGCCAGCGACGCCCCCAGCGACCGCGCCCGCCCCTGCGCCGGCTCGTCGGCGAAAGCCGCCTCCCCCGCCCGCAGCCGCGCCACATACGCTTCTATCTCTTCCTTCGCGCCCAGCCCATCCCGCAGCGCCTGCCCCACCAGCACCGTAATCGTCATCGGGTTCCCCTGGCTGTACTCCAGCAGCGGCTGCCACGCCGCACTATCCGCCAGGCGTCGCCCCTGCTTCTCCGCCAGCGCCCGCGCCAACTGCGCCCGCTCCTGGAAGGGCATCGGCGGCAGCGTTACCCGCGCCGGCAGTTCCCCCAACCACCCCCGCTCGTCGCGGCGGGACGTCAGCAGAAACTTCGCCTTTGTGCCGCGCGCGGCCCGCAAAAAATCCGCCAGTTCCGCCTGCTCCGCCGCGCTCCAGACTGATTCCGTGCCGCTGGGGAACCCCGCCACCGGCTCCACGTTGTCCCAGATCCACAACAGTGGAACCTGCGCCATCACCTGTAAAGCTACCTGCCGCCGCGCCTCGTCGTCCAGCGTCAGCCACTGTACGCCGCTTTGCGCCAGGGCATCGCCAAAGACCGCTCCCAACTGGTCTAGCACCCGCGCCAGGGGTCTGTGCTGTTCAAACGTGGTAAACAGGGGACGTTCCCGCACGCCCCCCGTCTGCGCGTACCAGCGGGCAAATTCGACGGCGGTGGTGGTCTTGCCGCTGCCGGCGTACCCGTGCAGCAAAACGACGCTGCTGTGGTCAAAAGCCCGATCCAGCGCCAGCAGCGTTTCATCCCGCCCAAAGAACCCCACGTCCGGCGGCGCGGGCAGGTCTGCCGCCAGGTCGGCGGCGGCTGCCGTCCGTCCCAGGTTCAGTTGCAGATGCGGCGGCGCGCCCGCCTCTTGCCGTGGGAACAGGTGGATGGGAGTGACCTCATAGACGACGGGTACCAGCCAGTCTTGCAGCGGCAGCGGACGGAAGGCGATTTCCCGCAGCGGTTGCGCCGCCAACTGCTGCCGCCCCAGAGTCGCCGCCTCTCCCAGGGGCAGCCCGCGCCCCAGGGCGGCGTACAGGTCAGCCACAAACTGCGCCGCGGTGACCACGTAGACGTTATAGCGCATGGCTACCACCCCGGCCACGCCCGCGTGCGTGATTTCGTGCGCCAGGGAGCCATAAGCGCGCACTTCTTCATGCACGTTGGCGGGGGGGGCCCCGCTGCCAGAAGGCGGCGGCTGCGGCGCGGCATGGGCTGAGCGGCAGGCGTTCAACGCCAGCACGGGTACGCCCGTCTCCGCCAGCAGTTTGCCCAGGGTGGGGCCATCCACCAGTTCCACGTTGTCTGGCTGCTGCGGATCTTCAAACAGCAGGTAGCCGTGCTGTCCCTGGCGCAGCCCGCTGAGAGCGTGCGGAACCAATCCCCGCAGCAGGTCGCCGCGGCGTGGTTTCTCTTTGCCATCCAGGTAAGCTCCGTGCCCGTCAAAATGCACTACGTGGTAGGGACGCCCATCGCGGGCGGCTGTGCGCAGCGTCCTGGCGAGTTGGGCAAAGGTGGGTGGGCGCAGCACGTCCAGTTGGAACTGCTGCCGGTCGGCGGCGCTCAATCCCCGCACCAGCCGCGCCGCCACCGAGCGGAAGGGCACGTCTTGCGCGCCGCCGGGGCGGCAAATGACCAGCAAAATGCGGATCGGTTCGCCTGCCGCCGTTTGCGGCAGGCGCGGGCGCAGCGCCGGGCGGGTGTGCGCCCGCACAAAGGCGCGCGCCCGCAGCGCCAGCGGTTCGTCTGTAGTGGGGTCGCGCAGCAACTCCCACGGGATAGCCGCCGCTTGCGCCACGTCCGCCACAATCTCTACCCGCGTTTGCGCCAGCTTCGGGCGCAAAACCGCCCACAGGTCGCGCGTTTCGTCGTTTGCCTGGAACAGCGCCCGAAACAGCTCCTCGCCAATCGCCCGCATCCGCCCCTCAATGCGCTTAGCCACCTGCGGCGCCGGGTCGAACGGGAACTGCAAATAATCCTCCAGATACCAGCGCAAATCTGCCTGGTCATGGTCGTCGAAAATGAACGCGCCTGCAGCGCGGGCTTCAATGGGCGCGCCATCCCCTTCCAGGCGCAGACGCACGATATACTCGCCGGCATTGCCGGCAGCCTCTTGAGTCAACCGCAGCAAAACATCCACAATCCGCCTCCCTTTCGTCTGCCCATGCCTGGTAGGGGCGTATTGCCTACGCCCCATTGCCTACGCCCTATCCCATACGTCCCTATTCCCATAATACAACCCGGCTTACAGAGGCGCTATTCTATTTTAGAAGCCAGAGAAGTTCAACTTCTGCCAATCGTGTCATTCCGAGGGCCTCCGAGGAATCCCAACAGCGCTGGCGAAATGAGACGGTTGTGGGGCAGTAGGGGTAGGGATTCCTCGCTCCGAAGACTGCGCTCGGAATGACAATCCCCGTAGGGCAGTTTGCCAAACTGTCCCACAGCCCCCACCCAAAAACAAAGGCGGTCGTGAGTTAACTCACGACCGCCTTTAGGGGCGTCGCACCATACGCCCGGTATCATCATACGGGAGAACGTTACGGGATCGGGCTGGCAATCAGCGCATCCGGCACAGCCTGTACGTAGATGTCAATCATCTCCTGCCGATCCGTTGTGCCGTGGAAGCGCCAGGCGGGCGAGAACAGGAAGCGAGACGTTTGCGTCGCCTCGTCGTAGACAGAAATCACCGCGTACACCAGTTCCACCTGGTCAATCGTCACCTGCCCGATACGCTGGAACACAAAGCCGTCCACCGGCATCATTTCAGAGGAGGCGGGTTCGACCGCCACAATACCCATGCCCTGCCAGTTAAACACGCCCGGCGCATCAATCCAGCCGCTCACGTATATCCGCTCGCCGTCATTCAAGTCTGCCGGCGCATCCGGGATCACATAAGACTCCGACTCGCTGACCACCAGCGTCGCCTGGTCGCCGCTGCGACTCACCACGCCTTCGCGGAAGGTGTATTCCACCATACTTTCCGCCGGTTCCCAACTCGCCAACTCAATTACCTTATACACCGCCGTCTGCTGCACGTCGCCCATCACCACGCCCGTCACCCGAATCTGGCGACCCACGTAGGCGGCAATCGCTTGCAGTTCCTCCGCCGGCCCCGTCAGCAGATACTGGTCAATCACAATCCGCGGCGCGGCGTCGCTGTTGACCGGCAAGAAGACCATCGGATACGGATACAGGGTCACCGTCTGCCCATCCGCATACTGGCGCTGCCAGTAGCGGTAATCCTGTGCATCCACCGGCATGGGCGGCTGCGCAAACTCGGGCCCAGGGTAAGTGCTATAAAAGACGGACTGGAAGTTTACACCCTGTTCCTGCAGAAACTGCCACGCCTCCGCCGCCGAACGCAGCGGGTAATTGCCCACCGGGTTCAGGTTGCGCATCGGATTGCTGAACACAGCCCACACCAGACCGCTGCTGCTCACCGACACCTGGATTTCGGGGAAGATAGCCGGGCGACCATCCACCAGCCGCCGAATTTCAATGTCGTATCCGTTTTGCGACAGCATCTGGTACGGGAAGTCCAGCAGACCGCGCTCGCGCAGATACGCTTCGGCAATCGGGCCCGCCTGGGCAAACGGCATCGGATCCGCCGAACCGTTCACCAGACCGCTGTTGTCCATGTAAGAGAAGTAGATGTCGCCCACCGCCAACTGGCGCGAGCCATCAAATATCTGGTACACGGGCGAGGGCGTCCATTCGTTCCCCGGTTCCTGGTAATAGGTCTCCGTGTAGATGGGCCCGCTCAGACCAAACAGGGAAGCCAGGCGCGCCACGTCGTCCAGGGTATAGACCGTCTGATTAGCCGTGTCGTAAACGACAGCCGTGATCGGTTCGATGGGCAGGGTCGTGTTCAGCACGTACTGCGTGCCCGACAGCGGGTCGGTAGCCATCATTTTAGAAGAATCTTCCGCGCCGCCGCCAAAGCCGCTCCCCAGACCGCTGGCGCCTGCCAACGAAGGCAGCGTGGGCAACAGTTCGGGGTTAATGGTTGGTTCTGCCGGGCCCGCCGTCGGTTCTGCCGGCATCGGCGTTTCCGCCACAGTCGTTGGTACGTTAGCAATAACGTCTGGTTCGCTGCCTTGACCGCCGCGCCAGGCAGTCCAGGCAAAAAAGGCAATGACAATGAGGGCGGCTACCGCCCCAAAAGCAAAGACAAAGCGTTTCATGGTAAAAGTTTCCTTGATGTTTTGTGATAGATTTTGCCAGAATGACGGGCGAGATGCCGGCATTCTTTGCTTCAAATCGGTTCTGCTGGAGGCCGCCGTTTCCACCGCTGCTGCGGCGACCAGATCGGCCTCCAGACGCGCCAAAAAAAGAGATTCAGGTTCCACCGCTGCCGCACTCTGCCGCAGCAAATTCGCCAGGCGCGCCTCCGCCTGCAGTTCCGGACTGATGGCGGGAGTCGGTTGACCTTTTAGCTGCGCCGTCAAAAGAGCATCCAGTTCGCGCGCCAGTTGTTCATCTTGGTTGGTCGTCATGATTCATCCTCCCATGCCACATTCAGTTGCGCCTGCAAATCCCGCAGGCCCCGAAAAACCAGCATCCTGACCGCCGCTTCATTCCGGTTCATGATCTGCGCAATCTCCGCCACTTCCAACTCGCCAAAGAGCCGCAGCGTCAGCGCTTCCGCCCGATCTGGCGCCAGCGTTTGCATCTTGCGCGCCACCTGTTCCAGCGCCAGCCGCCGGTTGGTCGCATCTTCCAGGCTGCTGTCCGCATCGGCGGCAACTTCCTCAGCCATTTCCAGCCCCACGTCGGGGCGCTGCCGCCGGTACAGGTCGGCCACCTTGTGGCGCGCAATCCCCAGCAGCCAGGCGGGAAACGGCTGCTGCCCACGATAGGACTTCAGCCCCTGCATCGCCGCCATAAACGTTTGCGAAGTCAAATCTTGCGCTTCCGGCACATTTCCCACGCGCACCAGCAGGTAACGATAAACCTGGCTGGCATACCGCTGATAAAGACCGGAAAAAGCAGACATATCCCTCTTAGCCGCCTGAACCAGGGCCATGTCATCCAGCGCCAACGGCGGCGGCTCCGCGGCGTTAATGAGTTGGGTCGCAATCATTTGCATATACCCTCCTTGGAGAAAAGTGGTGAGTGGTGAGTGGTCAGTGGTCAGTGAAGCCACTCCCAAGCCGCCCACAAAATTAATGGTTCGGCTACGCTCACCACAAGTCTGTGTAAATCTGCCTGATCTGTAAAATCTGTGACTATCGTAGGGCGGGTTGGTAACCCGCCCATTCCTACGACAAGTTCAGAGCTTGCCCTGAGCTTGCCGAAGGGACAGGGTTTCAAAAACCTGCGCAAATCCACGAAAGCCTGATTTTTACACAGTTCTATTCTATATGTCGCGGCAACAGCCATATTTATAACACCCAATATACCAATCCAACTCCCCCTGCCAGGACCAGGGTAATCAGGGGCAAGGGCGCGCAGCGCCCCGCGCCCTCTCCGAAAGCCCCCTCCCCCTGGGGACTGCCCCTTCAGGGAGATAGCGGCTTCCCTCATACCTCATACCTCATACCTCATACCTCATACCTCATACCTCATCCCTCTCCTCTCTCCCCTCATCAAGTGACGTTTGTCTCCGCCCCTGCCGCTTTAAGTCACTATGACCTCCCTCCTCTTTGTCCCATAATGGGGTCGTAGAGTTGCGGCACGCAGGTTAACCGCCGGTAACAGAGCACCAAAGGATACGCTATGGCTGTACGCAGCCGTCAGGATATTGAAAGCGCCGCCTGCCTCACAGGCGCCAATCTGGCTTATGCCCGGCTGCGGCAGGTGGATCTGCGCCACAAAGACATGGCCGGCGCTAACCTGGCCCACGCCGACCTGCGCGACGCCTTTCTGGACGGCGCTAACCTGACCGGCGCCGCCCTCAACTTCGCCAATTTGCGCGGGGCTGACCTGACCGGAGCCATCCTGCGCCGGGCCACGCTGTTTAAGGCTGACCTGACCGAAGCCACGTTGCTGGCTGCCTGCCTGGACGAGGCCGACTTGCGCGAGGCTTTTCTGGATCAGGCAGTCCTGTCCCAGGCCACTTTGCGCCTGGCAGACCTGCGCAACGCCTCGCTGGTGCAGGCAAACCTGACCCAGGCGGATTTGACCCTGGCGCTGCTCGGTTTTGCCCGCCTGCCCCAGGCTGACCTGAGCGGCGCGATTCTGGCAGAAGCCAACCTGGGCGGGACCATTCTGGCGGAAGCCGAACTGGCTCAAGCCAACCTGCGCGGCGCATCCCTGCGCGGCGCCGATTTGCGCGGCAGCCGTCTGCCCGCCGCCTGCCTGGCGGACGCCAGCCTGGGCTGGGCCAACCTGCGCGACGCCGACCTCACCGGCGCCGACCTGACCGGCGCCAACCTGGATGCGGCTAACCTGGCTAACACCAACCTGACAGACGCCGACCTCAGCGGCGCTCTGCTAGGCGAAACCACATTGACCGAAAAGCAGCGCCGCCAGGTCAAAGCCCTGCCCGGCTCCCTGGAAGGCGCCACCATGTGGTCCAAAGTCGTCCGCCGCTGGCAAACCAAAACCAGGTAGAGATGTTGCCAAAACCAGGTAGAGACGTTGCCAAAACCAGGTAGAGACGTTGCCAAAACCAGGTAGAGACGTTGCCATGCAACGTCTCTACTTCAAATCTGTGTCTACATCACTCAGGCGGGCCACAGTACCTGTACCAGCGGGATAGTAATAGCAGCCACCAACAGCGTCAGCGGTATCCCGATTTTGAGGAAATCAGAAAAACGATAGCCGCCGGGCCCATAAATCAGGAGATTGCCATGATGGCCGATAGGCGTCAAAAATGAAGCCACAGCCGCCGTGGCCACCGTGATGATATAAGGCTCTGGCGCATGCCCCAGGCTGCGCGCCAGCGCCAGAGCCACAGGTCCTAGCAAAGCCGTGGTAGCTGCGTCCGACATCAACTGCGTTATGATGGCGGCGCTCACAAAAAGGAGCAGCAGCACAACCGTAACCGGCAAGCCGCCCACCGCCGTCCTTAACCCGCCCGCCAACAAATCAGCCGCGCCCGTCGTTTCCATAGCCAACCCCAGGGGAATGGCTCCGGCTATGAAGATGTAAATGCGAATTTCAACTTCCCGATACGCCTGCTGCAGCGTTATACAGCCTGTTAAGATGATGGCTACCGCGCCGGCCAGCAGGGCAATAGACAGAGGCAAAACGTTCAACGCCGCGGCGGCAATACTCCCAATCATAATGAGGGCGGCTATCCGCGCCTTGTGCCGCCTATAGGGTTCGCCGGAGAAAGGAACCAGCATCAGAAAAGAACGATCCTGCGCCAGGTTGTCAATATCCTGTTCGCTGCCCCAAAGCAGCAAAACATCCCCCTCGTGCAAACGCACCCGCGAGAGTTCCGCCCGCAGCCATCCCTTGCGCCGCCAGATGCCGGCAACAATCAACCTATACTTCTCCAAAAAGTTCACTTTGCCAATCGTCCGCCCTATCAATTCCGAGTTCGGCGCAATAATTGCCTGGATGAACTGTTCATCCCCGTCCTGGTTCTCTTCCTGCTGCCCGTTGTTGTTCTTGTATTTGACAAGGGGGTGCAGCGTGAGACCAGGTTCTTGGCGCAAACTGGCCAGTTCATCAGGCGTGGTGCGTACCAGCAGCACGTCGCCAGCCTGCAAATAGCCCTGGCTGTCCTGCTGTTTCAGCGGGCGACCTTTTCGCAGCCAGCCTACAATCTGAAACCGCGAATTTGTTTCTGCTTCCACTTCTGCCAGCGTCCGCCCCGCCAGGGCGGATTCTGGCGCCACCACCAGCTCGGTATAATACCCCTCAAGCGGCGACAGCCCCTTATGCCCATTGCTCCCCTTTCTGTCTGGCAACAAAAAGCGACCAAAGATCACGATGAAGAGCGCGCTGCCGGCAGAGAGCGTCAAGCCAATAGGCGCAATAGAGAAAACGCCCAGCCCCTCGCGGCCCGCCTGGCGCAGCAGTTGGCTGGCCAGCAGGAAAGCGGGCGCGCCCAGAATGGTGATCGTCGTCCCCAAAGAGGCGGCAAAAGACATCGGTATGAGCAGCCTGGAGGGGGCGATCTGGCGTTCCTCGCTGAGTTTCAGCACAATAGGCAGCATAACGGCCGTTATAGTCATGTGGTGGGTAAACCCTGACAGCAGGGCCACTGTCCCCATGATGACCAGCGTCATGCTGGTCATTCTCTGCCCCGCCAGGCGGGCAATGTTTCTCCCCAGCCGGTTAGATAACCCGGTGTAATGGAGCGCGCCGCTCAAAACGAACACCACCGCCGCCACAATAGCCGGCTCGCTGCTGAACCCGGATAACGCTTCCTCAGGGCTTAATATCCGCGCAGCCGCCAGCGCAATAATGATGAGTAAGGCTGTTAAATCAATCCGAATCCGCTCTGTCAGCAGCAATATAAACGCGCTGCCCAAAATGACAAACAACAAAAGCTGTGCCCAGTTTATGTCCATAAGTCACCCGGTGCGAATACGAGCTAATACCTCGACAATCTAAGTTTGTAGTAACCGCTTTAGTGGTTATACGGCTAAAGCCGTTACTACGAACCCCGCGAAATCATATTGTTGCGGCACTAAGGCACAGAAGCTGCGCCTCATCTTGCCAGAGAAGGGGCAATGTAGAGCAAGGAGCGCGCCGCTTTGCCAGGGCAGGGGTAACGCCGGGCAAGGAGCGCGCCGCCTTGCCAGGGAAGGGGTAATGTAGGGCGAGGGGCGCGCAGCGCCCCTCGCCCTCTCCGAAAAGCCCCCTTCCCCCTTTAGGGGGAAGGGGGTTGGGGGATGAGGGCTAACAGAAACAGGGTTTCTTTAAGAAACCCTGTTTCTATATCCTCCCGTTAGTTATACGTAAAAACAACACCGTTGCTGCTGCCGTGTTCATTCGGGCGATACGCATCAGCCGCTTCATCATTCGCCCACACCGCCCCGTCAATTAGATAACGGAACTCAAACTCGCTTCCCTTCGGCAGCCGCACCTTCGCGCGGAAAGCGCCCGCCTTATTGGGCTGCATGGGGATCGGCTCCCAACCATTCTGCTCACACACCAGCGCCATTTCACCGGCCTCTTCCTGCGTGAACTCAAACGTCACTTCACATTCATCTTTCGTCTTGAAAAATCGCTTTTGCAACATGCTATTTCCTTTATTGTAGGACAAACTGCCAGTTTGTCTGCTTGGTCTGGTCATTAGGGCGGGGGCTGCACACCTGCGCCGCCCGGCGCGCCCAGGCAAAACAGCGGGCATTATAAAAAGAAATGGCTGCCTGTCAACTCAGGCTGCCGCTCTATGAATGCCACATGAGAACGGGGACAAAGGCATTTCCCACCCATTTCTGCCTCACCGTCCCCTTTTTCGCCTTACCCTTGCGCCATTTCGGTGCTAAAATCTGGGCATGAAAGCCGCTAAAACCCCTACTTTACCTGCTCCCCTTCGCGTTTTGCTCTCCCTACTGCTGCCCTTGCTGGTCGCCTGGTTGGCCAGCCAGCTTGCCGGCGGGCCCCAGGCCAGCGCAGACCCGCGCGCCCGCAACGCTCTGCTGCTGACCAGTATAGGTCTGGTAAGCTGGCTGTTAGGGTTGTTTTGGTATGGTTTGCCAGGGATGGGTTTGCGCGGGAAGCGGGCGTTGTATGCCGGCATTGGCTTCGCCGCCCTCGCCTGGCTGGTTGTCCTGACTGCCCGCTTTGTCCTGGTTGCCAGCGCAGGTATTACCAACGCCGGCGCCGCCCGCACCTTTTTTTACCTGTTACTCTTTGAAAGCTTCTGCGTGCAGTTATGGGCTTTTGGCCTCCTCTTCCGCAGCGTGGTAGATTGGCGCGGCCCCCTGACCGGCGTCCTGGCGGCAGGTGTGGCTTTTGGTCTCTGCGGCTGGCTCATCTTTGGCGAGGCGGTTGTTGCCGGCGCCGCCGCCATTTTGTTTTTCATTTTGTGGGGGTTTCTGTACGGGTTGATCCGCCTGCGTGCCGGCAGTCTGCTGGGCATCGTCATCATCCAGGCGCTGCAAACCTTCACTACCTGGCACATCCTCACCCCCCGCGTCCCCGCCAATCCCACCCAATATGGGCAATTCTATCTGGTCAGCAGCCTGCTGTTCGTCATCCTCATCTGGCGGCTCTGGCCCAAACGCAAGGAAGATTACCGTGTCTGAACTTCTCATTGAACTGGACGACCGCGTCCGCCTGGTGGGCGCGGTCCTGGCAGTCAGTCATTGGCCCCAAATCGAACAGGCGTGCACCCCCCACGCCGTCCATCCTCAGGCCAAGTTGACCCGCCAGTTCCTCGCCGACCACGCGCACCATGACGCCGTGCAAGCCGCTAACGCCGCCTTGCAAGAAGGCGCGCCCGTAGCCGACCTGTTTGCCGCCGCCCTGAACAGCCAGTGGCCCACCTTCGCCCCCACTGCGCCGCTGCCACCTTCTTTTGCCGCCGCTGCCTGGCTGGAAGCGCTGGCTGATTTCTACGTAGACACCGCCATTGCCGCCTTCTTTTGGGCGCAGCAGGCAGCCTCCTGGGAAGAAGCGAGGCGCGATTTGCGCCGCATCTGGCAAACCAGCCCGCTGCTTTCCTTTCTGGCTCGTCTGCATGACCAACCGCTGCCCGCCGCCATCTGCCTCACGCCCAACCTGACGTACCCGGCTTTGCAGCCCATCCTGGCTGTCGCTCCCGACGCGCTCACGTTTATCTTGCCGCCGCCCAAAGCTGTGGGCGAATCCGCCCCCTGGCCCTACCGCGAAGGCGCGGATTGGGTATTGGCGGAAACATGCTGCCACTTGTGCGCTCACCTGCTCCACCCCACCCTGGCACCTTTGAGCCAGAGCGAACGGGACACCTTGCTGCACGCCGCCGTTGCTGTTTTTCTGGGGGAAGCGTTGGGGAATGCCGGCAGCCAGGCCTACATCGTCGCCGCCAAACGCCAGTTCCACTTGCCCCACTTGCCCGCCGCCGTCGCCCAACTCCAATCCCACCTGGCTTCCCCCCCCGCGACCATTAACCATTCACCCATTCACCAATTCACCAATTAACTATTGGAGACCCTCCCATGACTTACGAACTCATCCTCACCCAAACCCACAACCGCGTCGGCGTCATCCAGTTCAACCGCCCTAAAGACCTCAACGCCCTCAATCGCCAGATGATGGCCGAGGTGATGGCTGCCGCCGAATCCTTTGATGCTGACCCGGCTATTGGCTGCATCGTTCTCACCGGCAACCAGCGCGCCTTCGCCGCCGGCGCGGACATCAAAGAAATGTCCACAGCCACCCCCGTGACCATGCTGGACAATCCGTTCATGGACTAGTGGGACCGCCTGCGCCGCATCAGCAAGCCCCTTGTGGCTGCCGTCTCCGGCTTTGCCCTGGGCGGCGGCTGTGAACTGGCTATGGCTTGCGACATGATCATCGCCAGCGAGACGGCGCAGTTC
>JAGVTM010000403.1 GCA_019136785.1 Chloroflexota bacterium
GCCATTGCAGCTTGGGTTGGCGTTGAAGAAACTGTCGGTGGTGACAGGGCCATACAGGCTGTTGCCGGATTTGTCATAGATTTCCAGCGCCAGGTTGACGACGGCAATCAGGTGATTGGGGCCGGCAGCCATTTCGGGGTCGGGGGGAACCACGCCGCCGCCGCCGCAGCATTCGGTGTAATCCAGGCTGTCAAAGCCAATAAGAGGGGTAGGGCCGAAGCCTGTCTGGGCGACTTGCACGTCGCTGTTGGCGGACATTTTCAGGGAATCAGCCATCAGGTTGGCAGCGACGGCTTCGCTGACGCGGAAGTCATGCTCCAGGTCAATTTCGCCGCGCAGCCAGCGATCATACTGGTTGTCCTCAACGTAAACGCCCTCGGGCACGTCAAGCATGTTGACGGTGACGGGGGTGATAGGGGCGTACTGCTCCGGTTGGGGCGGGTATTCGCTGGCGCGATCCTGGTCAGGGGCGGCAGCCAGGATTGCCTGCTGCCGCGCGGCGGTTTCCTGGCCGGGGCGGACAGCATTCATAATAAAGAGAGCGCCTGCCGCCAACAATAAGAGCGGCAAGCCTATACGAGCGATTTGCTTAAACGACATCTAGCTTTCTCCAGTTTTGAGATACGGGGTGGGGGCAACTGGCTCGTCGAGGCTGCAACCTGCCGGCATTTGGGCGACAGGCTGTGGAGAAGAGGACGGCAAGAACCTTGAAGAAGTCAGAGACCCAGGAAAAACGGTGTATACAAGCAGCTACTAACCCTCGCGTGGGCTGAACCTGGCGAAGCCTGTGTTGCCTTCGCCAGGCCATCGCCGCCGTCGGCGGCGCGGCAGCGGGCTGAGCAGCCATTCGATTCAGGGATGTTCCTGGCGTTTTGTTGGTGTACCGGGCAGACGGAAAAGGAGACATCGTGTGCTGGGGCGCGCGCTCTTTTTTTCTGCCGGCAGTCTGAAAAAATGCCTGGGGACGTCCGCAACCTGTGTTGCCGTGAATCGGACAGAGCGGTTTGTATTCTAGCCTAAATGGGGGCAGAGAACAAACGTGAGAGAGGGAATAATTAATGGGTGAATTTGTGAATGGGTGAATGGTTAACTAACGGGGTTGCGCAGGATGCCAATGGCTTCAATTTCGACTTCGACGAGGTCGCCGGGCTGCAGGAACTCTGGTGGGGTGCGGGCGAAGCCGACGCCGGCGGGGGTGCCGGTGGCGATGATGTCGCCGGGCAGCAGCGTCATGCCATGTGATAGAACCGAGATTGTTTGGGGGATAGTGAAAACCATCTGGCTTGTGTGCGCGTCCTGTTTGGTTTGACCGTTGACGCGGCATTGGATGCGCAAGTTATGGGGATCGGGAATGGCGCCGGCGGTGACAATCCAGGGGCCCAGCGGGCAGGTTCCGTCGAGGCTCTTGCCCTTGAAATATTGCTGGTGCTGCCGCTGCAAATCGCGGGCGCTGACATCGTTCAGGCAGGTGTAGCCGAAGACGTAGGACATGGCGGCGGCAGTCTGGATGTTTTTGCCGCGCCGGCCAATGATGACGGCGAGTTCGGCTTCCCAGTCTATCTGGCTGGACACGGTCGGGTCAACGGGGATAGGGGCGTCGGGGTGGTTGATGGCGGTGGTGGCTTTGGTGAAGAAGACGGGAAAGGCCGGCACATCCGCTGCCTGCCCTAACGCCGTGGCGGACTCGCGGGCGTGTTCGGCGTAGTTGCGCCCCAGGCAGATGATATTGCGCAGTGGTTGGGGAATGGGGGCGAGCAGCCGGACGTCGGTCAGGGCCAGGGAAGCGGCAGCGGCGGCGGCGATTTGGGCCACCTGTTGTAAGCCGGCTGAGCCCAGGGCAATCAACTCCAGCATGGTAGGCGCAACGGCGGAGAGGTCAATGATCTCCTGGTCGTGGGTCAGCAAGCCCAGGCGGTCGCCGCGGCGGTCGTCAAGGCTGCTGTTTGGGTGCGGTTGAAAGGTAATTAACCGCATGGTTGCCTCCTATCGCCTGCCTAACATGCGGCCCACGCCACGCCCCACCCAGACTTCTTCTTGAAATTCCCTGGCGCTGGCAGAAGCCACGAAGTAGGTGACGCCTTGCACGGTGGGGCGGTGCTGCAATTCTTTCCAGAAGTCTAGATATTGCTGCCCTTTGACGTGCGTGGCTGTGCCGCCCTTGTTGTTGCTGGCTTCGGTGACCCAGATGGGCTTGAAGCGGAAGCGGCTGATGTAGTCGTCCAACACGCCCAGGGTCAGGCTGATGGGGTAAACGTGTGACCAGTACAGGTGGACGCCCAGACCATCGGCGGCGTTGACGGCGGCGCGGCTGGCTTCGATAAACTGAATGTGGTCTTGTTTGAGATGGGAAACGGCAGGGCCGGGGGAGAGGCCGGGGTAGATAAAGCGATGACCGGGCAACGCCTGGCGGTATTTGTGCAGGAGTTCCAGCCACCAGTGTCCAAAGCCGGCGCCGTCATGCCAGGCGCTGCCCAGCCCTTCAACGGTCAGGTTGGGTTCGTTGTGTAGTTCGATGACGACGTCTTTGTGCGGCAGGTTGTCCAGAGCGCGGCGCACGTCGTGGAGGGTGTGTTGCAAGAAGTCGTCCGGGGAGAGGTTGCGCCCACCAAAGTGCAGGAAGGCGCGTACAATCCAACTGGCGTGGGGGTGCGCCTGCGCCAGACGGGCAATGCTGCCGCCGCTGTGGGCAGAGAGCACTTTGATGATGCCGGGGCGCATTTCCTGGAATTCCACAAACTCGGCTTCGCTCAAGTCGCCGGGGTCGGCGCTGGCGTGTAAGCCGAGGCGGGCCTGGGCCAGGGCGGGCGGGTCGGGGTTGGCAATGGCGGCGGTGTCCGGGGGGCGGCTGGTATCGGTGACAGGGGGGGCGTGGTGGGGATCATAGGGGGGCTGCAGCACCTGATCGTCAACGCGCACGGGGGTGTATTCGCCCTGTGGGGACCCGGTGACGATCATGTGGGCGGCAGCGGGCACCAGGCCAATGTTGCGAGCGTCGCGGTGGGGGGCTTCGCGCAGGTTGATGCCGTAAATGCCGGCAACCGCACTGTTCCCTTCCACCGTGATAAAAGCGGTGGCTGCCCAGCCTGGCGTGGAATCGTGAACGGGCAGCGGCGGCGGCGGGGGCGGCGGTGCGGCGGCGGGGAAAGGCGCGGGCGGTTCGACGGCGGGCAGGGGCGCGAGCAGGTTGAGCACATCCTCCAGGCGGGCGACAATGGGGGTGTACGCGCCGCGGGGCAAGCCGGCGACGGTAACGGTGGCGTTGCCTTTGACCAGACCGAGCTTCAGACCGTTTGGGTCGGGACGCTGGCGTAAGTTAAGGCCAAAACGATGGGCTAACGCCTGGCGACCAAAGGGGGTGAGAAATTCTGTGGCCGCCCAGCCAAGCAGCGCACCCGGCGGGGGAACGACGGGTTGGCCGGGAGAAATGGCGATGGGGTCTGCCGGCAAATTTACCTCGCCCATAAAATCGCCGCGGCGCACGCGCACGGGCAAATATTCGCCGTGCCCACTGCCCAAGACGGCGACGGTGCTGCCGCCAGCCACCAGGCCGATGTTGCTGGCGCTGCGGTCGGGGCCCTGGCGCAGGTTGATGCCAAACTGCCCGACGACAGCCTGGCTGCCGCTGACGGTGAGGTAGGCGGCAAAGCCCCAACCATCTACGGTGGCAACGGTGGGCGGGGGAGGCGGGTCTGGCGGGCGGGGCGGTGTGGCTGCCAGGCCAATGGCTGCCTGGGACACTTTGACGGGAGTGTATTGCCCGTGTCTGTCGCCGGCGACTATGACGATTGTGCCGCCGGGAACCAGGGCAATGAGTTCGGCGTTGACGCTGGGGGAGCGACGCAGGTTGATGCCACCAAAAGCGACCTGGGCCAGGTTTTTGACGACGACGATGCCGTCGGTGTAAGCCCAGCCTTCCATGTGGGGCCCGGCGGGTTCCTGAAAGCCAATTAAGGGCAGCAGGAAGGGAGTGGGATCAATGATGTTAAGGGGCCAGTTGCCGTGCTGCGCGCCTGCCTGCTTCAGGGTGAGGTGCAGGTGGGAGCCAAAGCTGTTGCCGGTGTCGTCGGCGCGACCCAACACGTGCCCGGCGCCGACTTCCTGGCCCAGTTCCACCAGCGCTTGCTGCAAATGGGCGTAGGTGGTGGTGTAGCCGTCGGCATGTTCGACGACGACGTGAATGCCGTAGTTGTGACCCTCTGCCTGGGTGTGGACGCGGGTGACTTTGCCAGGGGCAACGGCAAAGATACGGCTGCCGGTGGGAGCCATAATGTCCAGCCCTTCGTGCCCTGGCAAGCCAAAGTGGGCGTAGTTTTGGGGATTGGCGCCAAAGTATTGGTTGATGCTGCGAAATTCGGTGGGCCAGGCTTCAAAGCGGAATGCGCACATGGGGAACTCCTGGGGATCAGCTGATTTTCATGACAACCATGGTGACGTCGTCAAACTGGGGGGTGTCGCCGGCATGGTCTTGAACGCTTTGGGTGATGGCGGCGATGATGCCGGCAGCGTCCCGCTGGCGAGTGGCTCTTAAGGTCATGCTCAGCCGCTCCATGCCAAATTCGTCATAATCTTCGTTCATGGCTTCGGTGACGCCATCGGTGTAGAAGACGACGACGTCCTGGGGGGCGACGCGCACGTGTTTTTCGCCTATGTCAATGTTCTCTAACACGCCCAGGGCCATGCCCTGGGTGCGCAGCAGCGATTCGCGCCCATTGCTGCGCAGCAGGATGGGGGGATTGTGGCCGGCATTGGCGTACGTTAGCGTTTCTGTTGACGGGTCCCAGACGGCGTAAAAGATGGTGACAAACAGGTCTGTCTGGGTGTCGTTAAAGAGCAGTTCGTTGACTCGTTCTAACGTCTCGGCAGGGCTAACGCGGCTGTGGGCTACGGCGCGCAAAATGGTGCGGCTAACAGCCATGAAGATGGCGGCGGGCATTCCTTTGTCGGCTACGTCGGCGACGACAATGCCCCAACGACCGTTGTTCAGGCGGATAAAATCGTAAAAGTCGCCGCTGACGTCGCGGGCTGCCTGCCAGTGGCTAGCCACGTGGCAGCCGGGAATCTGGGGGCTGCCCGGCGGAATGAGGCTGGCTTGAATGGAATGGGCCACGCGCAGCTCCTGCGCCAGCTTTTCGCGCTCTGCCGATTCACGATAAAGCTGGTCATTCACGACGGCAATGGCTGCCTGGTGGGCAATGCCCGTCAAGATGCTGAGGCGGCGACCGGTGAGGGTGTGCCCATTGAGGGAGGGGCCGACGACGAGCGCGCCCACCAGCCGGCTGCGAGCGTGCAAAGGAAAAGCCAGGGCGGTGGCTGCCTTGAGGGCGGCTTGCAGCCAGTTGGGTAGAGCCAGGGTGTGGCCGGCAACGTTGGCGGCAAACAAGCCCGTTTCTTTGGCAGGCAGCAGGGAAATCTCCCAGCCGGGAATCTCAAACGTCTCCAGCAGCCCGCGAGCCATTTCGCCCAAGCCATGACTGGGGCCGGCGTAGAAAACTTCCTTTTCTTCATCCCAGAACAGGACGATACAGGATTCAACGCCAATGAGCATGGGCACAAAACGGACAATGGTCGCCAGAATATCCTGCAAGTTGATCAGGCTGTTCACGGCTTCAGCCACTTGCAGCAGAGCGGTGTTGACCCAGGCTTCTTCTTGTTGGGCAATGTCCAGCAGCACATTGTCAATGGCTTGCGCAGCTTGATTGCTGAAATTCTGTAGGAGTTCCTGGGAGGCAGTACGCACGGCGGGCGGCTTGATCACCATGACGCCGCGCATTTCAGCCTTTGCCAGCAGCGGGTAGAGCGTGACGGGGTGGTAGTTGGTTTGCCAGGGGACAGGCTGGTTGGTGGTCAGGGTTTCCATGCCCACGTGGACGGCGTCCAGGGCGTTCCAATGGCCAATGGCCAGGCGCATTTGCTGAAAGCGATGGGCGGCCGGCAGTCGCTCCTGTTCGGGCTGGTCGCTGTACAGGCTGCCCGGCAGGTAGACGTTCTGGTTGGGGTCCCAGATGAGGATGGCGCACATCTCCACGCCCACCAGCAGCACGGTGAGGCGGGTGATGCTTTCCAGGAGTTCTTCCATGCTGCCGCTGCGGCTGATGGCTTCAGCCATTTGTAGTTGGGCGGTGGTGAGCCAGGCCTGTTCGCGTTGGCGGTTGAATTGGCGGGCTTTGTGGATGGCAATGGCGACCTGGGCCGCCAGGGCTTCCAGGACGGTTTGTTCCTGGTGGGCAAAAGCGTTCAAGGCGGGGCTATGTACGTCTAGCACGCCCAGAACTTCTTTGTCCACAATGAGGGGGATGACTATTTCGGAGCGCGTGCCGGCAG
>JAGVTM010000081.1 GCA_019136785.1 Chloroflexota bacterium
GCCACAGGTTGTGCCGCCAAAATGAGAATTGCTGGGCGGGGCCAGCAATTGGGTTTGCTTCTTTGGACGGCGGGGGAAACCAATTTAGCGGAAGCCCCCAACTCCCTTCTCCCTAAAGGGGGAAGGGGGCTTTTCGGAGAGGGCGAGGGGCGCTGCGCGCCCCTCGCCCTACATTACCCCGCCCCCGGCAATGGGGCGGGTTTATCCGATTGTTTTCTCCAAGTCTAGCGGGGGACTGGTTAATTGGTGAATTTGTGAATGGGGGAATGGTTAATGGGGGAGGCGGGGCTTTGCCGGCATCCTTTAACTATGCTATCGTTTGCCGCAAAATCATCATTTTGACGGGAATATGCCATGCCATCCACTTCGCCATCTATCTATCAATTGTTAAGCGCCTGGGGGCAGGCGGTTGCCGGCACTGCCCACCCCCAGCCGCCGCGCTACCAGGGGGTTGACGTGACCATCCGCCGCTTCCAGGAGGATTCGCGCCTGGTGCAGCCGGGGGATTGCTTTGTGGCGCGGCTGCGCACGCGGCACGATGGCTCGACTTACAGCGACGGGCATCCCTATATGGCGCAGGCGGCGGCGAATGGGGCGGCGCTGGTACTGGGGCAGCGCCCGGCGGCGGAGATAGATCTGCCGCCAGGTACGCCGTATCTGCAAGCAGCGGATACGGGCACGGCGCTGGCCTGGTTGTCTGCCGCCTGGTACGGCTTCCCCAGCCAGCAGTTGGTCATGGTGGGCATCACAGGCACCGATGGCAAGACGACCGTAACCAACCTGTTGTACAGCGTTTTGCAGGCGGCAGGCGTAAAAGTGGGCATGATCAGCACCATTAACGCCTATTTTGGCGACCAGGCGGAAGATACGGGGCTGCATGTGACCACGCCGGAAGCGCCCGCCGTGCAGCGCTATTTACGGCGAATGGTAGACGCCGGGCTGACCCATTGTCTGCTGGAAACGACCTCGCACGCTCTGGCGCAGTATCGGGTGGGGGCCGTGGCTTTTGACGTGGCGGTGGTGACCAATATCATGCACGAACACCTGGATTATCATGGCAGCTACGAAGGGTATCTGGCAGCCAAAGCGCGGCTGTTCCAGGCGTTGAACGATGAGGCGCTGGCGCTGCCGGCCGCGCCGGCCAAGCGGGCGCTGACCAAAGCGGCTGTTCTCAATCGGGATGACGCCTCCTATGAAGCGCTGCGGCGCATCCCCGCGCCTGTGCAGGTCACCTATGGGCTGCGGCTGCCTGCCGACGTGCGCGCGGAAGCGGTTGAATATGCCGCCGACGCCACCCGCTTTCACCTGATTCTGGACACCCGCGTCGCCCGCCACACGGGCGGCGAACCGCTGCCGCCTGCCCCGCTGTCCCCTGCGCCGCCGCGTCCGTTGCCTATTACGACGCCGCTGGTGGGGGCGTTTAATGTGTATAACATGCTGGCGGCAGCGGCGGCGGCGGATGTGTTGGGGATTGCGGAGCCTGTGATTCAACAAGGATTGGCGGCAGCGGCGGGCATCAGCGGGCGGATGCAGCGCATCCATCGCGGGCAGCGGTTTTGGGTGGTGGTAGATTTTGCACATACGCCAAACGCATTGGCGCAGGCGATTGCCGCGGCGCGAGGTATGACGTCGGGGCGGGTGATTGTGGTGTTTGGCAGTGCCGGCAAACGGGACGTGGAAAAGCGGCGTATTATGTCGGAGATTGCCGCCCGCGCCGCCGACCTGACGGTGCTGACGGCGGAAGACCCGCGTACGGAATCGCTGGACGATATTTTGGAGATGATGGCGGCGGGCTGCCGCCGAGAGGGGGGCGTGGAAGGAACCACCTTCTGGCGCGTGCCCGACCGGGGGCAGGCGATTTATTTTGCGCTGCATCTGGCTACCCAGCCAGACGACCTGGTACTCATTTGCGGCAAGGGGCACGAACAGTCTATGTGTTTCGGGGTGACGGAGTATCCCTGGGACGACCGCCAGGCGGCGGCGGCGGCGCTGGATGCTTTTCTGGTGGGGGAGCCGATGCCCGACCTGGGGCTGCCTACTTTTTCGCCGCTGCGGTGACCATCCCGTGATAGTCGCGGCTATCAAAGCCTGGTCCGGTAAACGGGGGGAGAGACCCCCCTCCCCCGACCCCCTTCCCTCTAAAGGGGGAAGGGGGCTTTGGGAGAGGGCGAGGGGCGCGCAGCGCCCCTCGCCCTACATTACCCCTTCCCTACGGGCTTCGGCAAGCTCAGGCTTCGGCAAGCTCAGCCTACGAGAAGCCCGCTGCCTGAGCCTGTCGAAGGCAACACACCCCAGGAAAAACGCCCGACTTACTCAGGACATTCGCCCCATGACAACGGGACGCGCCTGGTTGTAAGGTGTAGGCAAATCTATTCATAGGAGAGAAACATGAACGAAAAACAAACCGATCTGGATTGGTCGTTTGGTTGGCAGTGGTTGGTAAGTTGCGCCATTGGGACGGCCTTTTTAGGATTAGCCGCCTATGCTTCCATGTGGTCGCTGGGGGAAACCGTGGGACGGGCTACCACGGAACTGATTGGGGTGGGGATAGCGGGAATCGTGTTCGGCGCCCTTTTAGCTCTGGGCGGCACGTTAGGGCCAGGCTTGCTATTGCGCCGCATTGGGATTCGGGCGGAACAGTGGATTGGCTACAGCGCGGCGGCGACAGCGATAGCCGCCAGCCTGGGCGTTACCCTGGTTGCCAGCCTGAATTACGCGATAACCCAAGCTGTTTCCGCCGCTTTTATTGGGTTGATTTTAGGTTTGCCGATGGGGCTGGTGCAGGCCCGCCTGCTTAAACAGCGCGGTCTGTCCGCTGCACTCTGGCCCCTGATTACGGTTGCCGGCTATATGCTGGCTTTCGCGATCGTCGTTTTCTTTAGCGGTGAAGGGCGTGAATGGATCGCCTTGAGCGGCATGGGGTTGCTGTTAGGGGCAATCACCAGTCTGGGAATGATGTGGTTATTGCGGCAGGATACAGCCATCGCTGTCTAACCGTGGCAGCCCGGAATAACAGTTGAACCAATCAAAAAAGGAGAGACAATGAACGTGACAAATGACGTCGCTCGCTGGGGAGGGAGCGCTTTTATGATCGGCAGTTTGCTCTTTCTGGTCAACAAACTCAACGAAATGAGCCGCCTCTTTTTCTCTCGCTGGATGGCGGACGTGATTTCGGGGCAGGATGGGCTGTTGATCCTCATTGGGCAGGTCGCGTTTATCGTGGGTTACGTGGGGTTTTGGCAGTTGTATGCAGAGCGGGTGGGGCAGGCTGGCAAAAACGCGCTGCGCCTGTTCTGTGGCGGCGGCATTGTGCTGGCTGTGGGGCACATTGGCTTCATCTCAGCCGTTGGTGAAGTTGTGCCGCCTTCGCTGCTGCCTTATGCAGAAAATTTCTTTTTCATCGTGATCGCCGGACTGTTGTTGCTAATTGGCGGCTTGATCTGGTTTGGCATGCTTAATTTACGCCAACCGGCGCTGGCTCATTGGCGGTGGCTACCGTTGGCAACAGGGCTGATGGGATTCATTGGCTTTTTTCTATTCAGTGGCGAACAGATAACGGCCGTTTTCCTCTTCTTCCGTACCTTGTTTGCCCTGGGACTGTTGGGGCTTGGTGTGACAATGTGGTTGGAAAAACCCCTTCAACTTGAGATGGCAGGATTAAGTCGCTAGAAATGAACAGAGGTGCGATGCGTAACAAGCTGTTTTGGCGATGGGATGAGTTGGGGGCGGTTTTCAGTCTCATCATCTGGCTCATTCTCACCCCCTTCATGGCCACGATTTGGGTCTATGATGGCGGTCGTCTGATTTGGAACCAGCAACCCTTATTGGTACGCACGGTTGGCCGCTGGCTGGCGGAGCAAGGCGCATTTGCTTTTGCGGCGGAAGAAGTGGTGTATCATAGTTATGGTCGTTACTTTTTCCTCGTTTACCTGCTGCTCATCCCGACGCTGATGGCGGTTCATCATCGCTATGCCAGTGAGAATAAGCGCCATCGCCGCTGGTACAAGATTCTGAGCTACGCTTTGCTGCTCGCTGCCATAAGCGACTATGTTTCGTATGGTCTGGGAATTTTTTCCTCATTCTTATGGCAAATGGGGTTTGGCCTGGAAATGCTGGCTCTGTTGGTGGTCATTGTCGCTTCTGTGTTTTACGGATGGGGCTGGCAACAGCAAGCCAATACACCCCGCTGGTTGGGCTGGCTGCTCATCGTTAGCGCCATCCTCGTGCCGCCGATGTTTTTTGAGCGGGCGCTGACCGGTTACTGGCCCAACAGTCCGGTGCTGCCCCTGGTTTTGGCATGGGCAGGGATCGGTGTGTGTTTGCGGTCTAAAGCGGAGTTCCCCATGCGCTGGGCGCACCGCAAGGAATGAAAATTTGTAGCGCAAACTGTTAGTTTGCGCGGACAAGCTAACAGCTTGTCCTACATTTTTCTCCGCGCCCTCCGCGTCTCCGCGTGAGATTGTCTATTTTCGAAGGAGTGATCGGCAGGATGGGCAGTTTGCGATTTTGGGGTATTTTGAGTTTAGTGGGCGGCTTGACAGCCATTCCCCTCCTCGTCGCCTTTTCTATCACCGGCTGGGGTGCGCCAGGGACGGCTGTTTACCAGACTTACGAACTTCTCAACCGGCTCATGGCGGCGGGCCTGCTGTTGATGGCCACGGGGTGGGTCGGCGTATGGCGGGCGTTGGCTGGATATGGGCGTTGGGCCGTCATTCTGGCCCTGGGCGGCGTCCTCATCATGGCTGCCGGCACGGCGGCTGAATTCTGGCTCTTCACCGACCTGCCCTATGCGGGTGAGAATGGGCGACAAGCGGCGTTTACGGCTACCAGTATCGGTGGTTTGCTGCTCAGCATGGGGGCGACGGGTGTGGGGCTTAGCATCTGGCGCTCACGTTTCTGGCCGCGTTGGAGCGCCGTCATCTTGCTGCTGGCGCTCCCCCTGGACATTATCGCCTTCTTTTTGCTTGGCTCGCCTTTCGTCACCGCTGCCGTGTTCGCGTTGATTCTCGGTAGATTACAGTTGTAGTCCTATTTTGGAAAATCGTCCTACATGCCGGCTGAGACGTTTGGCGAGATCAGTTAAGCCGCTCACGCCGCAGTCATCGTGGATGAAAATTTGGCATGGTTCAAAAATAACCGATGCGGCTTTACAAATTCGGCGCTAAATTGTCATTCCAAGAGCCTGTCCTAAACCTGCCGAAGGACTCGGAATGACACGAGAAAGGTGTTGTTTTATTCTCTGGAGAAAAAAATGGCGACAAAAAGCGATTCTGATTCCTCCAATCCCATCGGCTGGAGGGCTATTGTTGGGGGGTTATTTGTGGCCATTTTAGGAGGATTGCTCGTCAATCTTCTTTCTGCGCCGTCCTTCGATCTCAATCTCGCGCCTCCAAATGCTGAACATACGCCAACGCCAGCGGAATTTCTGCAAGCTCGTACAATAGGGCCAGAGGCGTTTGGCAATGTTCGCAGCGCCCAATCTAAATATGGGTGTACCATTTTGTTGGGGCTGACAGATGATGAGCCATTACGTGTTTGCAATGGCTCCTATAATCTACCCGCAAAATGGGTCACTAAAGTGCAAAGGTTTGCTCCCGATTGCGCCACAACTTCCTCTGACAGAATCATAATTGAGTTATGGACAGGGGAAGACCTCACTGGAGAAAATTGGAGTTATTCATCTAGCTGTTAAACACCATGAAACATGTAGAACCACAAGAGACACGCTACGTGTTTTGAGGGAATGCTTATGAATACAGATAGGGTTTCACTCGTAGCTGCACAGCCACAGCCCGCAACAAGAATAACTCTGAGTCGTGGCTGGTTGTGGACGGGTCGCCTGGTCTGGCTGGCGTTGACGGCATTGGTGTTGCTGACCCTGAGCCAGATATGGCTGCAGAATTACTGGGTCACGTATGGCGAATGGATCGTTACCGAAACGCGGTCAGCGGTGCAAACCGTTATGCCTTACGGCGATTTTGTCCGCCTGGTGACCATTCTGGAATCTTTGTCTACCGCAATCACCTTACTGACGGGGTTTGTGATCTTTTGGTACAAATCCAACGACAAAATGGGGTTGTTTGTCTCCACTTTCCTCATTCTGGTGGCTCCCTGGATTTTAAGCAGCAATATGGATACGTGGCGGCTGCCAGTCTGGATGCCGCTTAAATCCTCCCTGATTTCCCTGCTCACGGCGGGCACATTGGGCAGCCTGGTTTTATTCTTTTACCTGTTCCCTGATGGTCGTTTTGTACCGCGTTGGACGCGCTGGCCTGCCCTCTTACTTTGCATCATGTTTGGCGCATACGTC
>JAGVTM010000451.1 GCA_019136785.1 Chloroflexota bacterium
ATCCGCAGGCGCTGGTGGGCATTGCCAAAAACATACCGGTATTGGCGGCGCGGGAACGGAATCCTCTGGCAAAATGGTGGGCTGAACGGGCACATTGGCTGTTCAACGAGTTGTGGATGGATTGCATGACCTCAGGGCGGCTGCGTTGGCCCGCGGGGCGGGGCGTCGTCAAACATCTGGCTGGCAGCTTCGATTTCGTAGGCATCAACTATTACACCCGCTTTTATCTGAACTTCCCGCCCATTGGCGGCTTCTATCACAAAGAATGGGGACCAGAGGCGCAGGTCAGCGATGGGGATTATGGTGAGGTATATCCGGCGGGTTTATATCAGGTGATCCACGCCGCCACGCGCTATAAGAAGCCCATTTACATTACGGAGAACGGGCTGCCCGACGCCGACGATGATTTGCGCCCTTCCTTCTTGCTGCGGCATTTGCGCGAAATCTGGCGGGCGATTTCGTTTAACTTTCCGGTGATGGGCTATTATCATTGGAGCCTGGTGGACAATTTTGAATGGGATCGGGGTTGGACGCAGCGGTTTGGCTTGGTTGAAATGGATCCGCAGACGCAGGCGCGGCGCATACGCCCCAGCGGGCGGCTGTATACGGAGATTTGCCACAGCGGCAGCATCAGCAGCCAGATGGCGGCGACGTATGCGCCAGAGTTGCTGGCAACAATGTTTCCAGGCGGCGCCTGATCTGTGATATAATTACCGATCAGGCGTGTCGAGCGTATTTTAACCTGACAGCATGGCGTCTTGACCTGAGGCGGATCAGAGGAAAGCGCAAGCCAACGCCACTTACGGGACAATCTGGCAAATTGTCCTCTGATCTTATTTTTGTGTGTGGTGGGGAAGCGCAACAGTAAAACTTTGCAGAGGTGCAAGGAGCAGGTATATGTCTGGACATTCGAAATGGTCTACCATTAAACATAAGAAGGCGGCAGCCGATGCCAAGCGTGGCAAGCTGTTCACCCGCCTGGCGAAGGAAATCACGATAGCCGCACGGGAAAGCGGCGGGGATGAAAACACCAATCCCCGGCTGCGGCTGGCGGTAGCCAAAGCCCGCGCCAACAGTATGCCCAAGGATAACATTGAGCGGGCTATCAAGCGGGGCACGGGCGAATTAGAAGGCGGCGAACTCGTGGAAGCTATCTACGAAGGGTATGGGCCGCATGGCGTGGGTTTGCTGATTGAGGTGGTAACGGATAACCGCAACCGGGCAGTGGCGGACGTGCGCCACGTGCTGAACAAGTATGGCGGCAGCATGGGTGAGGCGGGGTCGGTAGCCTGGCAGTTTGCGCGCAAGGGGTATGTTGCCGTCGAGGACGTGAGCGATCCGGATGAGTTGTTCCTGGTGGCGGCGGATGCAGGCGCGGAGGACGTGCAGTCCAACGAAGACATTTCTGAAATCTACTGCGAGCTGGAAGTGTTCCAGGACGTGCAGCGGGCGTTGGAGGAGATGGGGTACAGCATTAGCGAAGCCAACATGATCTATGATCCGAACAACCCCTTGGAACTGTCGCCGGGCGCCGCTTTACAGGTAATGAACCTGATCGAAAAGCTGGAGGATGTAGACGACGTGCAGAGCGTTTACTCTACGCTGGACATTACGGATGAGGCGATGGCGGCTATGGAGGCGGCTTAGGCTCCTTTGTAAAAGTGATCAGTGGCGAGCGGTTAGTGATCAGTGGGAGCTGAACTTCTTGTCATATCTGGACTATTATTGAGATGCGTATACTCGGCCTGGACCCAGGCACTGCCAGCACAGGTTATGGCGTCGTGGATGCCCTGGAGGGGGATCTGGCAGCGGTGACGTATGGCGTGATCCGCACGAACGCCAACGAGCGGGACGCGCGCCGTTTGCAGCAGATTTATGAAGCGGTCAATGGGTTGATCGCCAGTTACAAGCCAGAGGCAGCGGCGGTGGAGCAGGTGTTTTTTGGGCGGAATGTGACCACGGCAATTACGGTGGGGCAGGCGCGGGGGGTGCTGCTGCTGGCGTTGGAGAATGCCGGCATCCCCATCGCCGAATACTCCCCGCCCAAGATCAAAGAGACCATTGTCGGCTATGGCAATGCAGACAAAGCGCAAATGCAGATGATGGTGCGCCATTTGCTGCATCTGGACAAAACGCCGCAGCCGGACGACGCCGCCGATGGTCTGGCGGTGGCGATCACCCATTATCATTATCACCGGTATGAGAGCTTATGATTGCCGGCATTAGCGGAACCATCCAGAAAATTGGCAAAGACCACCTGGTTTTGCGCGTGGGCGGCGTCAGTCTGCGCGTCTTTGTGCCGCGCACTGTGCTGGAAAATGTGGGCGGGCTGGGGCGCTCCCTGGCGCTGCACACCCATTTGCTGGTACGTGAAGATGCGCTGACGCTGTATGGCTTTGAAGACGAAGACGACCTGGCTTTGTTTGAGATTCTGCTGGGGATCAGCGGCGTTGGACCCAAAGTGGCTCTCTCCATTCTGTCCACGCTCAGCCCGGAATTATTGAAAAGCGCCATTATGCGGGAGGAGCCGGCGGTACTGCAGCGCGTGCCGGGCATTGGCAAGAAGACGGCAGAGAGGCTGCTGTTCCAACTGCGGGATAAGCTGGATCTGACGGCGGAAGCGGCAACGCTGCCGTTTGTCAGCGACGTGGACGCGGACGTCATTGCCGTGTTGACCAGCCTGGGCTTCAGCATTGTGGAAGCGCAGGCTGCGCTGCAAAATATTCCCCGCGAAGTGCAGCAAATGGACGCGCGGGTGCAGGCGGCGCTGCAATATCTGGACCAGCGATAGTAGGGCCAGGCTTGAAACCAGCCCTTACTGGCGACGAAGTGACAACACGGCGCAGCCGTCACGGTCATTAAAGCATGGGGGTCTGGCTATTTCCACCAGAGGCAGGCAAGGGGAGCTTTCGTGCAGCGGGGACGTATCTGCTGCACATTGAACTGGGGCAGCCCGCGCAGGTGGCTTTTGGCAGGTTTCAGGGGGGAAGGGTGTGGGAGATGCCGGCAAGCCATTACATTTACGTCGGCTCGGCATTGGGGCAGCGCGGCGCGATGACGCTGCCGCGGCGGCTCATGCGCCACGCCAGCCGCAGCGCAAGTCGCCCGCCCCACCCCATCCGCGCCGAACTGGCGCAGGCGTTCGCCGCCGTGGGGCTGGAACGGCTGGCGCAGCCGCCGCAGCGCCCCAAACGGCTGTACTGGCATGTGGATTACCTGCTAGATTTGCTCTCCGCCCATCTGGTAGACGTGACTGCCATAGGCGACGGCGTGCGGCGCGAAAGCGAATGGGCGCGCTGGCTGTCCGCGCAGCCCGCTCTCCACCTGATTGCCCCCAGTCTTGGCGCGCGCGACCTGCCTGGCGAAACGCATCTGTGGCGGTTGCCAGAAGTTGGCTGGTGGCAAAGAACGCTCATTCCTTACTGCAACCGCGCGATGTGGAGTCACAGAGAAAATGCGTAAGGCGGGGTGGCAACCCGTCCATCCCCCAAAATTCACGCGGCGACGCAGAGGACGCGCAGAAAAGATTCGTGAAAACTCGCGCCATTTGTGGCTGAAATTCTCGCTCACGCGGGCGCGCCGCGGTTCATGGCATCCCCTGCGTGTGCTTCACGATCTGCAAGGCGTTAACCTTCGGCAGCGCCCCACCATTCATCCATCCATGTCTGCGCCCAGGCGGGCGTCTGGTCGGCGTGGCATTCGTTACAGGCATTGGGCGCGCCCGCCGCGCCGTAGAGCATGGTGTTTTGCGGATTGGGCACGTGGCTCATAGTGTGGCTGCGGGTATAGTGCAGCACCCCTGTGACCAGGTTGGTGATGTCGTTGGGCATGTGGCAGTCATAGCAAAAGGAGCCAGCCTCGCCCGGCGTGTGCTGCGTATGTTGGGCAATCTGGTCTGCCAGTTCGCCGTGGCAGTTGAGGCAGTAGCGGTTGCTGGCAGCGGATGGTTCCAGAATGCCAGGCACGCGGGCGCGTTTGTTATCGTGCGGGTCATGGCAGTCGTAACAGCGCACTTCAGCCTGCACATAACAAACGGACTCGACAAAGGAGCGGAAAATCATGCCAATCCCTTTGGGCCGTCCATCTTCCCATACTTCCACCGTGGGAGCGGTGCGCCCAGGCGTGAGCGGCTGCGACGTAAAATAGGGGGACAGGTCGTTGATGCGCCCTTCGCGGCTGTAGCCAGGTTCGTAGACGCGATACAGATCGGTCAAAGACATGGCAATGTCGGGTCCATGGCAGCGCCCGCAAACGCTCAACGATTCCCCTTTGCCCACTTTGCGTGGGTCTACAATGTACGCCACCGGCTCCTGGCGAATGGTACTGTTTAGGAAAGCTACCACGCGGTTGACATAGTTGCCTTTGAAGTAATTGGCGTGGTGGCTGCCGGGCCCGTGGCAGGCTTCGCAGGCAATGCCGTTGTCCACCCAGTAGGTTTCGGCGAAAGTGTGGTTGGCGTTTTTGTCAACGATATTCAGGGCGGTGGTATGGCAGCGGGCGCAAAACAGGTTCCAGGCAGAGTTGAGCACCGTCATCTGCGCCCAGAGATCGGCTACTGAGGGGGTGCTGCCTTCCTGAACGTTCCAATAGGGGAAGAAGTCTTGCATTTCCGTTGACCATTGCAGGGGCAGGCGACGCAGCACGCCGCCTTCTTCCCGCGTCAGGTAGGTCTGGCGGTATTGGTAGCCGATGACGTATTCGATTTTGAAGGGAACGAACTCCTGGGTCTCGGGGTGGCGCAGCGCCATGTAATAGTCGCCATTTTCGGTGTAGGTGCGCACGGCAGGCTGGCTGTCGGTGGGCAGCGTTTGGGCGCTGGCGGGCAGGGTCCAACTGCCGTCGTCAAAGTCGCCGACGACCGAATCAGGCGTTGGTTTGCGCGTCATCAGGGCGTGGGGCGACTCTTCCCAATTGGCGTAGGTGATGGTATGGCATTCGCCGCAGACGGCGCTGCCCACGTAGTCGGCGTCGTAGAGAGAGGTGTAGGACTCGTATTCCGTAAAGATGAAGAGCAAGGCGCCAATGAACAGGACGCCGCCGGTGAACGACCATAAACCAATCTGCCTGTTGCGCCCGGAGGCACGGCTTTTGCGCTTAGCCATTTGTTTCTCCGCCAAAGTTTTGACCCAATGTCAAGGCTGGTGTAGGGTTATGTTCAGTGGTGCAAGGCGCTGGTCGAACGGTTTTGGACAGTTGGAACTCCTGTGCCCAGTGCCTCGCGCCTGCAGCAGTATATTTTTGATTATAGCGACGAGTGGAAAAGTGGGCGAATGGGGGCGCTGTCACATTTTGAGTTCGGGCGGTGTTTAGGAGAGTGAATTTGCCATGGCAGACGAAGATGAAGGAGCAACCATGCAGGCTGCTGATCAGCTTTCGCCGGATACGCTGCTCTTAGAGCGGATGGGACAAGGCGACCGCGTTTCGTTCGACACTCTTTTTTATCGCTACTATGACCGGATATATGGCCTGTTGTTTCGATTGGTAGGCAACCGCGCGGAGGCAGAAGATCTGACGCAGGAAGTGTTCTTAACGTTGTATCGGAAACCGCCGCGAGGCGCGCGGGAACATAACGTGGGCGCCTGGCTCTACCGCGTGGCTACCAACATGGGCTACAACCATATCCGAGGGCGGCAGCGGCTGTGGCAGCGGAACCGGCTGCTGACGCCAGGGGCAGATCCCAGCCAGGCGACGGTATGGGATGGCGACCCGGCGCAGGCAGTGGAGCAGCGGGAAACGGCGGCGCAGGTGCGGCGGGCGCTGGCAGGCTTAAGCCGGCGACAGATACAACTGCTGCTGCTGCGGCAAATGGGTCTGAGTTACGCGGAACTGGCGGAAGTGTGCCAGGTTGCGCCGGGTTCAGTGGGCACGTTGTTGGCGCGAGCGGCGGCGGCGTTCCGGCAGCAGTATACGCAGCAGCAGCGCGGCAGCCGTCAGGAGGTAGATGATGAGCGAGAATGAACGTTTGGCTGAAATGGATGGGTTGGCTGACGTGATGGCGACGCTGGCAGTTTTGGAACCGGCGGCGGGAGAGGAGCCGATGCCGGCATCCCAGGCACTCGCCTCCATCAAACAGCGCGCGCAGCGTACCCGTCCTCGTTTTTGGGATATAATCAGTAAGGAGATAATGAGTATGTTCAAACGCAAGTATGCCTTTGCCACGCTTTTGGTTGTGCTCGTTTTAGGCGGGGCCATCGCTATTCCATCGGTGCGGGCAGCAGCCAGCGAGTTTTTAGGACTGTTCCGCGTGCAAAAATTCGCGCCTATTTCCATTTCGCCGCGGCAGTTGGCGATGCTGCGCTGGAAATGGTATCAGAGCCGGCTTACCAGCAGCAGGCAGCCAGCATGGCAGAAGCCGCCAGCCTGACCGGCGCCGCGACGCTGGCGCCGCGCGTGTTGGGCGAGCCAGATGCCATTTACGTCACCGGCGCCGCGCAGGGACGGTTAACCGTAGACCTGAACAGCAGCCGCGCGATTATGCGGGCGGCCGGGGTTGACCCGGGCCTCTTGCCAGACAGCCTGGAAGGGGCGGTGGTAGACGTGACCATCTACCCGATGGTTGCGGCTAACTGGACGGACGCCCAAATTTCGTTGATGCAGTCAGACAGCCCGCTGGTGGATTATCCAGACGACGTGAACCCGGTGGTTTTGGGTGAGGCGCTGCTGCAACTGCTGGGGATGACCGAGACAGAAGCGTCCCGTCTGGCAGCCAGTATTGACTGGACGAACACCTTGCTCTTCCCGGTGCCGGAAAATGCGGCTACTTTCAGCGAGGTCACGGTGCAGGGCAGCAGCGGGCTGGCGTTGAGCAGCCTGGATGGAACGCACACCGCCTTGATGTGGCAAAAAGACGGACGCGTCTTCATTCTGGAGGGGACAGAAACGGTGCGCAGCCTGGTGCGTATTGCCAATTCGTTACGTTAATTGTAGGGGCGGGTTTGAAACCCGCCCCTACGAAAGGCGCATCAATTTATTATGCCATTTGCCATTGATACGCAACATCTACGCAAAGAGTTCGGGACGAAGGTAGCAGTGTCTGATCTGACGCTGCAAGTGGAGCAGGGAGAGGTATTTGGCTTTTTGGGGCCCAATGGGGCCGGCAAAACGACGTCGGTAAAAATGCTGCTGGGACTGATTGCGCCCAGCGCAGGCACAGCTTTTTTGTTGGGCCAGCCGTTGGGCGAGCGCAGCGCGCGGGTGCGGGTGGGGTATTTGCCAGAGCACTTCCGCTTCCATGAGTGGCTGCGGGCGGCTGAATTTCTCGACCTGCACGGTAAGTTATACGGCATGAGCGCCGGTAGGCGGGCAGCCGTTATCCCCACCTTGCTGGAACTGGTAGGACTGGCGGATCAGGGGCAGGTGCGGGTGGGCACGTTTTCCAAAGGGATGCAGCAGCGGATTGGCCTGGCGCAGGCGCTGCTGAACGACCCGCGCCTGGTTTTCCTGGACGAACCCACGTCTGGCCTGGACCCGCTGGGACGGCGGCTGGTGCGGGACATTATCAACCAACTGCGACAAGAAGGCGTGACCGTTTTTCTCAATTCACATTTGCTCAGCGAAGTTGAGTTGACCTGCGACCGCGTGGCGTTTATTCGCCAGGGTGAGGTGGTGCAGACAACGACCATCGAAGAGTGGCGGCGGGAGAACGTGCAGGTGGGGCTGCGGGTAGGGCAGCCGGATGAGGCGTTGTGGCAGGGATTGGCAGAGTGGGGAACGGTGCTGCCGCCGCTGCCGGGGGACAAGGTGGTGGGGCGTATTCGCCTGGCTATCGCCCACGAAGAGCAAATTCCCGCGCTGGCGCAATGGCTGCTGGCGCACAATTACAGCCTGTACGAACTCAGCCCACTGCACCTGTCGCTGGAAGAGCGGTTTATCCAGATTATGGGGAAGGATGCACCCATATTATGACCACGTTCACGATGGCTCTTTTGACGCTCAAAGAAACGCAGCGCCGCCGCATATTGTGGATTGGCTTGATTATGGGGCTGGCGTTTTTGCTCTTGTTTGGAACCGGCTTCCATTTTATTTACCAGGAGTTTGAGGCGGCGGGGAATCCGCAAGATGAAAGTTTTGCCCTTATCTTTATTACGCTGGCCGGGTTGTACGTGAGCAACTTCTTGATCATTATGCTTTCAGTGCTGATCTCGGTGTCTACGATTTCCGGGGAGATAGATACGCACACGATTGATGCAGTGATTACCAAACCGATCCGGCGCTGGGAAGTGGTGTTGGGAAAATGGTTGGGGTTTGCTTTTATGATCCTGGTGGGTGTGCTGGCGCTGCCGGGGGGGATTTTGTTGATCGTTTATTTGCGGTCGGGCTTTACGGTGGCGAATGTGCCGGCAGGTCTCAGCTTCATGTACCTGGAGGGGCTGATCATCATGACGGTCAGCATCGCGGGCGGCACGCGCCTATCCACGCTGGCAAACGGGGCGCTGGCGTTCATGTTGTATGGCGTGGCTTTTATTGGCGGCTGGGTGGAGCAAATAGGGGCGCTGCTGCGCAATGAAACGGCGGTGGATCTGGGCATTCTGTCCAGTCTGATTTTGCCCAGCGAAGTCATGTGGAAAAAAGCTTCGACGATGTTCCAGCCCGGCACGACCGGGGGGCTGGAGTTTGCCGGCCC
>JAGVTM010000217.1 GCA_019136785.1 Chloroflexota bacterium
GCGCTTGATGCGCCCTTTGCGCGTGACCATAGTCAGGTATTCGGCGTCGTCAAAGCTGTGGACCGGCAGAGCCACGGTGATCTTTTCATCCTGCTCCAGGGGCAGAATGTTCATCAAAGAAGTGCCCTTAGCCGTGCGATCCAGTTCGGGAATCTGGTACGCCTTATCGGCGTACACTTTGCCCTTGTTGGAGAAGTAGAGGATGGTGTTAAGCGTGCCGGCAGCAAACAAATGCTCCAACTCATCCTCTTCCCGCCGTCCTGCCCCAATCAACCCCTTGCCGCCACGCTGCTGCAAGCTGTAGGCGGCGACGGGTGTGCGCTTGATATAGCCGCGTTGGGTAATGGAAATAAGGACATCCTCATCCTGGATCAAGTCCTCCATGCGTAGTTCCGCATCTACGCCAGGGGCGATTTGGGTGCGGCGGGCGTCGCCATACTTTTCTTTCAGGTCAACCACGTCTTCGCGAATAAGCCCCAGGATTTTGCCGCGGTCAGCCAGCAGCCCCTCCAGGTAAGCGATACGGACGGTGATTTCCTGATACTCCTCTTCAATTTTGCGCTGTTCCAGCGCCGCCAGACGGCGCAACTGCATGTCCAGAATGGCCACTGCCTGCGGCTCGCTGAGGCCAAATCGCTCCATCAGGCGCTCTTTAGCCATTTCGGCGTCGGGGGCGCGGCGGATGGTTTCAATGACCGCGTCCAGGTACTCAATCGCTTTGAGCAGCCCTTCCAGGATGTGCTGCCGCTTGCGCGCTTTGTCTAGTTCAAACTCGGTGCGGCGAGTGATGACCACCACGCGGTGGTCAATGTAAATTTGCAACGCCCGCTTCAGCGAGAGGAGGCGCGGGTTGCGATCTACCAGCGCCAGCATTTGCACGCCAAAGGTGCTTTGCAGCGCCGTGTGCTTGTAAAGCTGATTCAGCACTTTCAGCGGCTGGGTGCCGCGCTTCAGTTCAATGATGACCGAGATGCCGTCCCGGTCGGATTCGTCGCGCAGGTCAGAAATGTCGGGCAGTTTGCCCGCGCGCGCCAGTTCCGCAATCTTCTCAATCAGGGCTGATTTGTTCACCTGGAAGGGAAGCTCGGTGACATTGATGCGCTGCCGCTCTGACTTGCCGGGCATCTCTTCAATGGTAGCTTTGGCCCGCATGACGATGCGCCCCCGCCCCGTGGCAAAGGCGGCGCGAATTCCCTCTGTGCCCACGATCAGGCCCGCCGTGGGGAAGTCTGGCCCTTTGACAAACTGCATCAGGTCGTCCAGGGTGATGTCGTCCTGGGTCTCCTGGTTATCCAGCAAATAGCAGAGCGCGTCGCAAATCTCGCCCAGGTTATGCGGCGGGATGTTGGTGGCCATGCCTACGGCAATACCTGAAGAGCCGTTGATGAGCAGGTTGGGCAGGCGTGCCGGCAAAACCAACGGTTCCTTCTCGCTGCCATCAAAATTCTCGCCAAAATCCACCGTGTTCTGGTCAATATCTTGCAGCAGCTCCATGGCGATGCGGCTGAGGCGGGCTTCCGTGTAGCGCATCGCCGCCGCTCCATCCCCATCAATGCTGCCGAAGTTGCCCTGCCCATCCACCAGCGGGTAGCGCAGTGAGAAATCCTGTGCCATGCGCACCATGGCGTCATACACAGCCGCGTCGCTGTGCGGATGATATTTGCCCAGCACCTCGCCCACGATGCGGGCGCTTTTGCGATGGGGGGAATTAGGGCGCACGCCCATGTTGTTCATGGCGTACAAAATGCGCCGGTGCACAGGCTTGAGGCCGTCGCAGGCATCAGGCAAGGCGCGGGCCACGATCACGCTCATGGCGTAATCGAGGTAAGCATTCCGCATCTCCTTGTTAATATCCACGCTGCTAATTGTACCGATGTTCAAATTGACCTCCGCAAATGCCTGTAAAACAAAAAGGCCACCAAAATCAGGGTGGCGCTTCACCCATAGAATTTTACCCCAAATTCCCTTTTTTTACGACTCTTGCGCAGCCCCGCACAGTGGTAAGCACACAAAAATCTGCCAGACTTTTGTGGCCTGGTGCGTCAGAATAGAGCAAGTTGCCAGGCTGCCTCTTATGCTATAGGCAGCCCGTGTCCGCTTGCTGAGACAAAAAAGGACGACCACGTGGGTCGTCCTTCTTGCTTCTGCGCCAACTAGTGCCAGGCGCGGGGCAAACGGTCTTGTTCAAATAGATTCCTACTGCCCCGTGCCTGGCGCTGCCTGCCAGACGCCACGAATGCCAGAGCCATCCTGGCACAATCGCAGTCCTTGCACCTGACTGTCTGTCAGGAACTTCCCTGTCAACAAGGCGTCGCAGGCGAAGCCGGCGTCGTATTGCAGCAGCACACGGGGCGGCGTGGGCAGGAAACTCCATGCGCCTGTGCCGCCTACATCGTCCGTGAAGGAGCCATCCGTCAGCAGGGAAAAGACGCCGCTGCCGCTGCTGCCGTCGTTCATCCAATATTGGTGCGCCAGGGCCATCGTCTCGTAGACGGCTTCAAAGGCGCCAATGTCGCAGCGAGGCCCTTGCGGGCGGGCCACGCCGCGCTGGTCCGTCGCCGGGCAATCGAGGGCGGCGGCGTCAATGGCGGAGCTGCCGGCCAACAGGGCGTGCGTAGGCGTAGTTCCGCCGTTATCTTGCAACGGCCCCAGCAACGGGTCGGTATTGGGCAAATCTCCCAGCCCGACCAGGTTGCAATCGTCCGTGTTGGAGAGGTTATGGCCTAAGGAGACGAATTGTCCTGAACCATCACAATTGGTGGTCCCATTGGCAACGATGCTATTGCGTAGAACGACGAGGCTAAGGAGTTCAGTGCCAATGCCATCACCATACTGTCCGTCATTATTTACAACCGTACTATAATTCATAGTAACGGTGCCTATCCAATTAAAAATACCGCCCCCGGCGCCATGGCTAAAGTTGTCGGAGATGGTGCTATTGGTTATTGTGGTTCCCCCTCCATACATATTAGTAACCCCCCCTCCCCCCACTCCCCCGATCCCAAAGACTTTGTTCTGGGAGATGGCACTGTTGTTTATCGCCAACGTGCCGCCAATATTAGCGATACCAGCGCCTAGGGAAGGGCCGCCCAGAATATTGTCAATCTGATTATCACGGATGACGCTGTCGTTGATGGTCATCACGCCCAGGTTTAGCACACCCATACCGGCGCCGCCCGCGATAGAATCGCCATCGCGGATGGTCAGACCCGACAAATAGAGACCCGCTGCCTGGTTTTGTAAAGCGCGACCGTTGTGGTTAGCGCTGATAGCCAGCAGGTCAGCGCCCGGCCCATTGATGGTCATCGCTTTATCTACCAGCAGTTCGCCGCTGGTGAGGGTAATGGTATTGGGCAAAGGCAGATTGAAATCAATGACGCCACCCTCGCACACATCCACAATCGCCTGGCGCAGTGTGCCCGGCCCACTGTTGCCATTACTGATCACAGTGATGTTTGGCCGGCAACCTGCGCTCGCCGCGACGCCATGGTTGAGCGCCAGCGTAAGGACGCTTACGAGAACCATCACGATGAGCATAGATAGCGGTTTGTGCTGGAACGATCTGGTTTTCATCTTATCTTCTCCCTAGTGTCAGGCACGGGGCAAACGGTCTTGGGCAAATAGATTCTTGATGCCCCGTGCCTGGCACTCCCCGTCTAGTGCCAGGCACGGGGCGAACGGTCTTGGGCAAATAGATTCCTACTGCCCCGTGCCTGGCACTGCCTGCCACACCCCGCGCGCGCCAGAACCGTCGCGGCAGAGGCGCAAGCCGCGCACCTGGTCGGTGGGCAGCACGCTGCCCAGCAGCAGGGCGTCGCAGGCGTAGCCGGCGTTGTAAGCCAGCCATAGTTTGTCCGGCGCGGGTGCGCCCCAACTGCCGCCGCCGCTGGCTTCGTCCACGAAGCTGCCGCCGGCAAACAGGGTGTACCGCCCTTGCCCCGCGCTGCCGTCGTTCATGACGTAGGCATAGTCCAACCGCGAGGCGATGTCCACCGCCTCCACCGCGCCGCGGTCGCAGCCGGCCCCCTGCGGGCGGGGGACGCCGCGCTGGTCGCGGGTCGGGCAGTTCGCGTTGTCCCCGCTGTCAATCGCCGGGCTCCCCGGCAGGAGGGCGTGCGTCAACGTCGCCCCGCCGTTATCCGCCAGCGGGCCCAGCAGCGGGTCGGTGTTCGGCAAATCCGTTAGCTCAATCAAATGGCAAGAGGCGTCATCGCTAAGATTGAATCCCAAAGAAACGATAAGTTCGGGGTTGTCGCGGCAGGTTTCACCCGTATTGCTGGTAAGAATGCTGTTCTTGATGATCACAGAGGCTACGATTGTATAAATGGCAATGGCGTTGCCACTGTCAGCTTCATTAGCTGTCAATGTGCTATTACTGATTGTGATGTCACTTCCATCACTGATGTATATCCCTCCCCCAAGATAAGACGCCACATTTCCAGAGAGAGTGCTGTTCTCAATAATCAACGTCCCCTCATAGTTTGCGATGCCGCCACCCGAAGTCCCAGAATTGCCAGACAAAAGGCTGTGATTGAGAATGAGTGTACTCCCACTATTCTGGATGCCCCCGCCGAAACCATAATCTGAAGGAGCCACATTACCGATAATGACGCTGTCATTCACCGTAAGCGTTGCTCCGTCGCTGTTCATAATGCCGCTGCCGCCAGACGTGGATTGGTTGTAAGCCAGCGTGCTGTTGTTGATAATGAGCGTTCCCCCATTGGCAACAGCGCCTCCACTTACGCCATAGCTACCCGTAATCACGCAATCTTCAATCGTCATGGAACCCGCGTTGTTCGCAACTCCCCCGCCGATCCCGGCTGTGTTCGCAACTAACATACTGTGACTGAGCATCACCGTTCCTCCCACATTAGCCACGCCTCCTCCATAGACATATCCGATATAACTATCCGCCCGGTTGTCCCGAATGATAGCATGGGTAACGGTTAAGATGCCCGTATTCAGAATCCCGCCGCCGCCGCCGAGGTAGAAGGGAGTAGCGCCGTCTCGAATGGTGACGCCAGTTAAATACAACCCATCGCCATCGTTTTGCAGCACTCTGGTAAAGGACAAGCCGCTGCTGATGGATAACAGGTTTGCGCCTGGACCCTCAATACGCATTGCCTTATCTACCAGCAGTTGCCCGCTGGTGAGTGTGATAGTAGTGGGCCAAAGCAAGTCAAAATCTATGACGCCGCCTGCGCACACATCCAGAATCGCCTGGCGCAGCGTGCCTGGTCCGCTGTCGTCTGTACTTGTGACAATCACGTCAGGCAGACATCCTGTTCCGGCGCTGGCGACGACTAAACGTGGGTTCCAGTAGAAAGCTGCCGCCAGGACAGAAACAAGGGTAACGAGAACGAATAATTTACTTATTGATGACTTCATGGCTAGTTTCACTCCTGTTGGCCTGTTAAGAATGGGTTACATCAAGGAAGAATACCCCCTACTGTTCCTCACCAATGACGCGAATTCCCCCTTCTTGATATCCATGCGTCGTGGCAAAGACCAACGCTTTATCGTTATCATCTACTATGATAGGGTATTGACCTGTAGTATAGGGTGCGGGTACTTTCCACTTCAGATTTCCGGTATTCAGATCAATAGCCACAACGTAAGTGGATACAGGTACGTCAAAGGGACCTGAATTGACAAACTTTACGGCGGAAACGATCAAAACAGGATCATCCTCGTCGCCAGCCATCGTGACGGCAGAAGCGGGAACGTATGTCCCCTGTTCTCCCTCACCGATTACCCGCGCGTTGAGGTCAAGGGGCCCACTGATCATAGCGCCGTTGGCAATGCTAAAGCGGTACAGGAATCTATGGTCAGCGTAGGTAGTACCGTCGTCGGGGATCCTTCTAGTGAACGTCCACATGGATTCCTTCCCCGTGCCAATATCGCGCAAGTCCAGGGCAAAAGAGGCGGCCATCACGCCGCTCATCGGTCTGGTCCATAAGATTTCGGGACCAGTGGGTTTGTCTTCCACGGCAATAACGTGAGGCACAGGTTCTACTCCCATTACCAGGCCGCCATCAAACAAAACAATGGGATAAGAATGCGTGGGTGGAACAGGGGAAAGAACCAACGGGCTGGCGCCGCTGGGCCAACATACTGGAGAAGCGTTGTTAGAGTCAGGGGAGTAGCCACAAAACTGGTTTCTGACTCTCCGTAGTCTTCGTTGCCCCAGGCTACTTGCATCGTGGTGTCCGTGAAAACATCCACGGCGAAGAGCCGTCCTTCCGTCTGGTCGGCTATGCCGCTGGCGGAGACGTAGAAGCGATTGCCATATC
>JAGVTM010000597.1 GCA_019136785.1 Chloroflexota bacterium
GTTTACCTCCTGGATCTGCCCAACGCCTTCGCCATCTGGATAGCCATTATGACGGGGTTGGTGGTAGGCATCGTCGTGGGCAAATCCACTGAGTATTACACCTCCCATGCTTACGTGCCCACGCGGGGCATTGCCAGCCAGGCCGAAACCAGTTCAGCCACAGCCCTGATTGAAGGGTTGGCAGTAGGGATGGAATCCGGCGGTTTGCCCGTTGCCGTCGTGGCCCTGGGTATTGCCATCAGCTTCTACGCCGCCGGCGGAACCAGCAACATGTTGATGGGTCTGTATGGGGTAGGCATTGCCGCCGTGGGAATGCTGTCCACTCTGGGCTTCACCCTGGCGACAGACGCCTATGGCCCTATCGCCGACAATGCCGGCGGCAACGCCGAAATGGCAGGACTGCCTCCCCAGGTGCGCGAACGCACCGACCAGCTTGACGCCGTGGGCAACACCACGGCGGCGACCGGCAAAGGCTTTGCTATTGGTTCGGCGGCGCTGACCTCCATGGCCCTGTTGGCTGCTTACCTGGAAGAACTGCGCCTCGGTCTGATAGAATTTCGCGGCATAGAGGAACTGGTGGTGGCTGGTCGCACGATTCCCGTAGCCCAGATGACCATCCCCGACTTTATGGCTTACTTCAACGTGACGCTGCTCAACCCCGCCGTCTTAATTGGCGTGTTTGCCGGCGCCGCCACTGCCTTTTACTTTTCGGCTATGACCATGCGCGCCGTTGGACGAGCGGCCGGTGGGATGGTGGAAGAAGTGCGGCGGCAGTTCCGTGAACTCCCGGGCATCCTCAAAGGCACAGACAAACCCGATTACGCCCGCTGCGTGGCGATCAGCACCGCCTCGGCGCAAAAAGAAATGGTAGCCCCTTCCCTAGTGGCTATTGCTGTGCCCGTCATTGTGGGCGTACTGTTTGGCCCGGCGGGTGTGTTGGGGCTGCTGGTTGGTGGCTTGACCACCGGTTTCTCGTTGGCAGTGATGATGTCCAACGCGGGCGGGGCCTGGGACAACGCCAAGAAGTACATCGAAGCTGGTGCGCATGGAGGCAAAGGCTCCTCGGCGCACAAAGCCGCCGTTGTCGGCGACACTGTTGGCGATCCGTTTAAGGATACCTCTGGCCCCTCGCTCAACATCTTGATTAAGTTGATGTCTATGGTGTCTGTAGTGTTTGCCGGCCTGGTCGTCTCCTTTGGCAGCGGCGGTCTGGTAGGTATGCTGCTGGAGGCGCTGAGCCGCTAACGGCGCCGCTATCGCTGCTCATTCTGTAACCTTTCAAGCGCAACGCGCTGACGCCAGGGCGTCGCGCTTTCCGGCAGGGTGTGGTCCATGGGCCACACCCTGCTTGTTTCTCTGGCATTAGGACTTATGTCAGTTCACCTTTTTCTCCCTTGCCGGCAAAATTGGGGTAAAATGGCGACGTGAGCGGTTCAATGTCTACCTGCCTTGTCTTTGCCCCAGGCGCGGCGCATACCTGGCCCAACCACCCCGAAAATGCTGCCCGCACGCAGGCCATTTACGATTACCTGCGCGCTGACGGCATCTGGCAGCAGGCGGCGCACGTGCCGGCAGCCCCGGCATCAGACGAACAACTCACGCGCGTGCACACCCCCCGCCTGCTGCATTCCTTGCAGCAGATGGCTGGCGAAGGCGGCGGCGTGATTGGCGGCGATACCTACGTCACCGACGCCAGCTATGACCTGGCGCTGCTGGCGGCGGGCGGCTGCTGCGCTGCCGTGGACCACATCATGACCGCGCGCTGCCAGAATGGCCTGGCGCTGGTGCGTCCCCCCGGCCACCACGCTGGTCGCTCTCAGGTCAGCGGCTTT
This sequence comes from Chloroflexota bacterium, assembly GCA_019136785.1. Classification (GTDB taxonomy): domain Bacteria; phylum Chloroflexota; class Anaerolineae; order Promineifilales; family Promineifilaceae; genus JAGVTM01. Next base: position 1,833 of record JAGVTM010000597.1, read on the forward strand.
TGCCTGATTAACAACGTGGCTGTCGCCGCCCGACATGCGCAAGCCTGCTATCGTTTGTCGCGGGTGCTCATCCTGGATTTTGACGTGCATCATGGCAATGGCACGCAGGAGATTTTCTATGAAGATCCATCTGTGCTCTTTGTCTCTATGCACCTGTACCTGCCCCTTTACTTCTACCCAGGCAGCGGGGCGACGCATGAAACCGGGCACGGGCGCGGCAAGGGCTACACCCTCAACGTGCCCCTGCCCGCCTACGTGGGCGACGCGGGCTACCGGCGGCTGTTTACTGACGTGGTTTTGCCCAAAATTGCCACGTTTCAGCCGGAGTTGATGTTGGTTTCTATTGGATTTGACGCGCATTGGGCTGATCCCCTATCCGCCTCTGGGTTGACGCTCACCGGCTACGCCCAGATTGTGCGCACCCTGCTGCGCGCGGCTGACGAACATTGCCAGGGGCGCATTTTGTTTGTATTGGAAGGGGGTTATTTGCTGCCGGCGCTCACCACGGGCGTCTGCAACCTGTTATACGCCCTCACAGGGCGCCAGCATGTCAAGGATCCGCTGGGCCCCCTGCCTCATCCAGAGGCGGACATAGCGCCTTTGGTGGCTGAACTGCGGCAGCGGCACTTGCTTTCTTAGTGGAAAGTCCGCATAATACACTCAAGTTGACCATAATTAGGGCTGTTGACGGTGGGCGCATGACCCAAGACAACGATGAGTAAGATTTCGATACACGCATATCACGAACGGATTGACAGGCTAATTGAAGAAAGCCGGTTGGTAGAGGCTGTCGCCCACTGCCGGCACATTCTCACCCAACATCCCCGCCACGTCGCCACTTATCGCCTCCTGGGCAAAGCCTTCCTGGAACAGCAGCGCTTCAGCAGCGCCGTGGACGTTTTCCAGCGCGTCCTCAGCGCCGACCCCGAAGATTTTATCGCCCACATTGGCTTGTCCATTGCTTACAAAGCGGAACAACTGCAGGCGCAGGCCATCTGGCACATGGAACGCGCCTTTGAACTCGACCCCTACAATGCCATTATCCAGGAGGAGCTAAAAGCGCTGTATGCGCAGCGAGATGGCATTGCGCCCGAACGCCTCAGCCTGACCCCAGGCGCATTGGCCCGGCTGCATTATCGCAGCGGGCTGTATCCCCAGGCTATCGCTGCGGCGCGCGAACTGCTGGCGGTTGCCCCCAGCCGCGTAGACCTGCAGGCGCTGCTGGCAGAAGCCTTATGGCGCGACGATCAGCGTATAGATGCTGTCGAGGTTTGCCTGGATTTGCTGCAAACCCTGCCCAACTGCATGAAGGCAAATGCCATTCTGGCGGAAGTGTGGCTGTTGACCGGTCGCACCAGGGAAGCCCACGACTACTTGCAGCGGCTGCAGCCGTTGACCCTGCTGGATCGCCTGCACGCTGCCTGGGAAACTCCGGTGGGCAGCGCTTTCAACATTGAAGGAACCCTGTCCCTGCCAGACGAGGTGACGGTTGATGAACTGGATGATGCCGGCCTGATCCTGGAAGAAGAAGCCGCCGCCGTGGGGGTAGATTGGGTGAGCGAGCTGACGCGGCTAGACGCCTCGGGCGATCTGGCAGATGCCGAATGGTTTGACGAAACGCCGGACATTGACTGGTTCAGAGCGCCGGAGCCTGCGCCTGCCGCCGCTGCTGCCGTACCCGATTGGCTGCGCGAGATAAGCGAGGAAGCAGGCGTAGACCTGTTTGCCCCTGAGCCGGAACCCATCGCCGCCGCGCCGCCAGAATTAACAGAGGCGGACGTGCTCAGTTTCCTGGAGGAAATGGAAGACGCGGCTGGCTCTGAGCCGGTGGAAAGCGAAGAAGCGGTCGAACCTGAGGCCATTCCGGTTGGCGCTGAGGACAGATTTGCCGGGCTCGGCGCTGATTTTGCCGACTGGTTGGACCAGACCCTGGTGGAGCATGGGGACGGCGCGACCGCCGCAGAGGCGATGACGCCGCTGCCTGTCTTGCCGCCTGATCCCGAACTGTTGGCTAATTTGCCCGATTGGCTGCGGGAACCAGCGCCGGAAAACCCGGCGCCTGACGCGGAATTGTTAACGCCGCCGCCGGCGATGGATGCTCTGCTGCAACAACTGACCGCCCTGGCGGCACAAGAAGATGAAACGCTTGCGGAGCCAGAGTTTGAGGTTCGAGAAATGAACGAGAACGACAACCCCAGAATGACCCAGCCTGAAATGCCGGATGAGGATGCCCCCGATCTGGTCGGAGACGCCGCATCCTTATCTGCGACGGAAGCGGAAGCAGCCGAAATAGACGCCGAACTGGATGAGATTCCGGACTGGCTGCAAGATGATCTGGACAGCCAGAATGCTGCCGATGCCCTGGCTCTACCCGACTGGCTGCAGCCCCCGCCATCAGATGCCTATCTGGAAGATGCAGAGCTGCCAAACTGGTTGAAAACCCCTTCGCCGGCAGCGCGAGCCGATGAGGCGCCCCAGCCGCCGCCCGCCGATGCGTCCGATTTGACCTGGCTGGATGAGATTGCTGCCGGCAAAGGCGCGGCGCTAGAGGAGCCGCTAACCTTGCGCTGGCCCGACGCTGCGCCTGCGGACAGCGCGGAGCCTTCTGATTGGTTGGAGGAACTGGAGGCGGCTGATTGGGAACCTGAACTCAGCGGCGCGGCAGAAGAATCGGTGGATTGGCTGGCTGAAATGGCTGCCGTTTCTTATGAGGGCGAAGATGACACGGCTGCTGCCGATCAGGCGGCTGTAGAGGACGTTTTCGCGGGTGTGCCTGACGACCCAGAAGCGGCGATGGCCTGGTTGGAACGGCTGGCGGCGCGACAGGGCGCGCCGTTGGATGAACTGCCCACCGTGACGGAAGCGCCCCCGGCCGCCGGCGAATCCGCCCCTGCGCCTCTCCCAGAAGCAGAACCGGCAGAGGTAGAGATGGCTGTGGAAGGAGCGGGGATAGCCGCAGAGGTTGAATCTGTCGCTGAGCCGGCAACGGAGCCAACGGCGGTGGAACTGGCGCAGGCGGAGATGTTTGCATCCCAAATCCCAGAAGACCCGGAGGCAGCGATGGCCTGGCTGGAGCAACTGGCAGCGCGGCAAGGCGCGCCGCTGGCTGAACTGCCCACGCTCAGCCGCGCCGGCGACGAGGGTTACATCCGTGACGAGGACCTTAGCCAGCCTGCTGGCGAAGCGTTGGCTGAACCAACTGCCGCCGAGCCTGTTGGTGAAGAGGCGGGCGAGCCGGTCGCCGCCGGCTGGTTGGATGAGGCGTTGCCGGCAGACCTGTTTGCCGCCCAGATTCCCGACGATCCCGAAGCAGCCATAGCCTGGCTGGAGCAGTTGGCGGCCCGCCAGGGGGCGCCGCTGGATGAATTGCCTACCCTGGCTGAATGGACGAAACCATCTGCGGTGGAACCCGCGCCCGCGGCAGCCGCAGCCGGGGAAGTTGAGCCGGCTGTAACAAGTGAGGTCATAGAGGAAGCCGCGCCCACCTTCGTAGAGATGAGCGAAGCGGAAGCCTTTGCCGCCCAGATTCCTGAAGACCCCGAAGAAGCCATGGCCTGGCTGGAAATGCTGGCAGCGCGACAGGGAGCGCCTCTGGCAGAACTGCCCACTATGATGGAGGAACCTGAACCGGTTCCGCCCGAACCTGTCGAGACTGCCGCCGCGCCGCCGCCTCCACCTGTGGCTGCTGTCGTGCCGGCAGCGCCGCGTTCTGTTCTGGATGAAGAAGTGCCGGACAATTCGGCGGCTGCCCTGGCCTGGTTGGTGCGCCTGGCGCTGCTGGATGAAGAAGAGGCCGCTGCCCCTGAGCCATTGGCGGCTGCCGCGGCGGAAGTGGACCTGGATTGGCTGGTGGTGGAGCTGCCCGCCGCCGAACCTGCCGTCGAACCGCCCACGCCCACCGGGCAGGCAGAAGCGCTTGCTTACGATTGGGTGGAGTTAACTGAGGAAGACCTGGCTGAATCGCTGCCAGACTGGTTATCCGCCGAAACGATGGATGGAGACACAAGCTGGCTGGACGACCTGGAAGCGATTGATCTGGACGACTGGTTAACGGCTGAGGAACAGGTGCGGGAGCAAGGGACAGATTTTGTGCTGCCGCAGCTTGAGACTCTGGCAGCGACAGAGGCAGCGCCGCCGCCAGCGGCGGAAGCTGTCGTGGAAGCTGCTGCCCCCGCGCCGGCGCCGGTTGAACTGCCGGCAGCCGATGAAGCGGAACTGGACATGGCCAAATTAAACCAGGCGCGCGCGGCGATAGATGCCGGCAACATCGGCGAAGCCCTCACCCTCTACCGTTCTCTCCTGGAACAGGGCGCGGGTCTCGCCGTGATTGTGCCCGACCTGGAAGCCGCTTCCACCCGCCATCGCCGCCAACCTTTGCTGCGCCGTTTGCTAGGCGACGCTTACATGCAGCAGGGCGAACTACAAAAAGCGCTCAATATCTATC
>JAGVTM010000567.1 GCA_019136785.1 Chloroflexota bacterium
AAATTGCATTTGCACGGGTAGCTGTTCACGATGCGGACGGATTGAACAAGTCGGAAATATTTGTGATGGGTGTTGATGGCAGCAATGTTAAGCGGCTAACTTATAGCAATGGTCAAACTGGTGGCTATGGACATGGCTGCTGGCCCTCTGGTTGGTCTCCTGATGGCCTCAGACTGCTTTTCTATTGCTACTGGGATGGATATGATCGGATATGGAGTATGAACGCCGATGGGAGCAATCAACAGCCTTTGGTAAGCGATTCTGCCTGGAACGCTGTGCCAACCATGTCTTACGATGGTACGAAGATTGCATTTGCATCCTACCGAGATGGAAACTATGAAATCTACGTAGCCAATTCTGACGGCACCAACCTCATGCGATTGACTTACAATCAAGTCGAGGATTGGCGACCGACATGGTCTCCAGATAGCAGCAAGATTCTCTTTGAAAGCAAACGCGATGGCGAAACGCAACTGTATCTAATGAATGTTGATGGTAGCGAACAGACCAGACTGAGCCACATTACAACATATGTTGGTGAGGGTATCTGGCGACCCAATTACTAATGGTTGATTATCAACGGTCATAAATTGACATTTTGTCAGAGTAAAATGCCAGTTTATGACCGTGCTGAGTATACAATGATGATTAGCGCAAGTTGCTACCTTGATTAGGAAGATGAGGCGAAAGCTCAGCACAAATTAGACGATCTTTAGTTCAAATCCTTCAGAGAGCGTGTCGCAAAAATTAGGGTAAGGTGCTCTCCTGGCTGGAGATCTATGCAGCGAGGGGAAGATTGCCTGTTCATGTCAATCTAGCGATCATCATTGCCTCATCAACCTGATTAAACCATTATTTATTTGACATAACGGATTATTTTGCCGATTTTAGGGGCCAAAAAGCCGTTTTGGGGTCGCCCCAAGCACCAGATGCAATGCCGGATCTGCAGCAGAAGTTGCTGCCAAGTGACTGCCCTGTCTTGGGGACAGGTGAGGGGCAGGCCAGCGTCATTGGTTCGTTTGAGTCATGTCATCTTCTTCCAGGCCAACCGCCATCAGGTAGCCACGAGCGCGTTCGGTGAGGGGGTAGCGGTTGACAAGCTGCCAGAAACGGGGCCCGTGATTGGCTTCCAGCAGATGCGCCATTTCGTGCATGAGGACGTAGTCGCGCACCCAGTCGGGCATTTCCGCCAGCCGGTGGCTGATGCGGATCGCGCCTGTGGACGGCGTGCAACTGCCGAACCGCTTTTCCTGATTTTTGACATAGCGGATGGAGCGCCAGCGCAGTTTGCCGCCAAAATAGCGCCGGTTCAAAGCCTGCGCCCGCTGCGCCAGCATTTCATCCGTTTGCGCCACAGGCTGCGCCTTGCGCTGCATGCGCTGCTGCAATTCCGCAATAATGGGGGCCAGTTCGGCGTCGCTCAGATGAGCGGGCACTTGCACCACCAGCGTGCCATTTTGCAGCTTCGCGTTCACGGTCTTCACCCGCCGCGCGCTGCGCACAATCTCTATGGGCCAATTTTCCCCTGCCACATCTTTCTTACGCATGATCGCTCCTTCGAAAATAGTGGTGAGTGGCGAGTGGCAAGTGGTCAGTGAAGCCACTGCGAAACCGCCCCACAAAACCAATCTGCGTCATCTGCGAAATCCTGTTTTTATTCTTCGTGGTGCGCCGCGGCCCATGTCGTCTCCTTTGAAAATAGCCTCACGCGGAGGGCGCTGAGAAAAAATCCGTGATAATTCGTGTGATTCGTGGCAAATGTACAAGACGCGAAGAGCGCAAAAAAAAGCTAACCGAAATTCTGTTCTATAGAAATTACCCCTGCCTTTCCTGTATACTGTACCTGACAAACAGGGAGCAGTGTGGCGATACTGTAGTGCAAGGCACGGGGCGGACGGTACTGGTCAAATAGATTCCTGCTGCCCCATGCTTCGCACTGCTCTTCAATAAATAGGAGGTCTCGATGCTATTCCTGAAACGATTTCGTTGGTTCTTGTTAGCGGCTGTGGTTGGTGTGGCGCTGCTGGCGCTGCTGCCGGCATCCCGTCCCACTGCCGCCCAGACGATTCCCACCTTTACGATTACGGACGTGGTACGCAACACCAGCGTGACCATCAAAACGTCTGACTTCCCCGCCAACCGTACCTGGACGGTGACCATGGGGGCCATGGGTACGCGCGGCGTGGGCGGCGCGGTGGTGGGCACGCTGGATTCGGGCGCGGGCGGCGGCTTGACGGCTACCTTTGCCATCCCCGCCAGCCTGGCGAACGCCTACCAGATTGCCATCCGGCTGGAATCCAGCCCCTACTACAGCTACAACTGGTTCTACAACAATAATACAGCCGCAGCGACGCCTGCGCCCACGTCTACGGTAGGGCCAACGGCGACACCCGCGCCTACCATGACGCCCGGCCCCATGGCGACGCCTGCGCCCACCGTAACGCCGGCGCCGCCGCCGCCCACGCCTGTGCCTGGCTACACGGGCACGCCTTCCTTCATGGTGTGCAGCGTGGTGCGGAATACGTCGGTAACCATCAAAACAACTAACTTCCCGCCGAATCTGACCTTTACGGTCTTAATGGGCGGCATGGGCACCAGAGGCGTGGGGGGGTATGATGCCGGCACGTTCAACTCCGGCGCAGGCGGCAGCTTCAGCCAGACGCTGACCATCCCCGCAGCTCTGGTCAATGCTTACCAGATCGCCATCCGCGCCCAGAGCGGCGTCTACTACGCCTACAACTGGTTCTACAACAGCACGGCGAATGTCTGCCCGTAGGGGGAGAAAACGGTTAATTGGTTAATTCGTGAATTTGTGAATGGTTAATGGGATGCAGTTTCGTTAGGGGGCTGCGCGTTAACCGTTCACAGTTCACTTGTTCACCCGTTAGTTATTTGCTGCCCGCTGCTGTTCATACTCTGCCGGGTAGTCCAGGTCGCGCAGGACGGCGTCTGTGTCTACGTCTACCAGGTGTAGTTCGGCGGCGTGCTGTCGCAGCAGATCGCGGGGGGCGGCGCCAGGGGGGAGCGCCAGCAGGGCGGGGAAGTAGGCCTGGTCAATTAAGACCGGGTTGCCCCGTTGCCCCTGGTAAACAGGGGCAATCAAGTCGCCCCGCTCCTGCCAGTAAGCGACTAACAGAGCGTCCAGGGCGGTGGCAGGAATCATTGGCTGGTCTGCCAGAATGACCAGGACGGCGGCGATGTGCGGCTCCATCTGCCGCACTGCCGTTTGCAGCGAAGATAGCATCTCCCCGGCGGCGTAGTCGGGGTTATGAATGGCTGCTGCTCCAGCGGCGGCGGCTATGGCGGCGACGGCGGGGGCCTCATGTCCGGTGACCACGACCGTATCAAAGACGCTGCTTTGCGCCACGTTTCGCAGCGTTTGCCCCAACACCGTCGTCTCTCCCCAGGGGAGCAACTGCTTGGTCTGTCCCATGCGCCGGCTTTGCCCGGCAGCCAGCACCACTGCTCGCACCCGCTTGTGAATTTCGCGCACAGGTCTCACGGTGCGCGCCGCGCCGATGACTACCTGCGCCAGGCGTGGCTCACGCAGCGCCAGCCGCGCAATTTGCCGCGCTGCCTGCAGTTGGGCCTCTGTTTCTACCTGATTGAGGAAGGGGATGATGCGGGCGGCAGGGGGGACGCCCTTTAGGGCGCCATCCGCGTGGGTGAGCAGCGTTGCCAGCGCTGCCGGCGTCAGCGGGTCATGGGGGGACAGCCCGGTCAGGGCGCATACCCGTTCGGGGCGATGGGCGGCGGCGGCGACGGGCTGCCCGACTGCCGTAATCCCCAGCACAGGCACGACCAGCGTTGTTTCGGGGGGGATGGCGGGTTCGTGCACGGCGGGCGCTTTGCATGGTCGCTGACGCGAACCGTCGGCTTCCACCAGGACGTGGCGCACATCGGCGCGGCGCAGCAGTTGCCCTGGCAGGTCGGGGGGTATACCCATCACCTTTTCCCCCTGGCTGTCGCCGACTACCAGGCAGCGACCAAAGCGACGCAGGGCCGCGCCTAGTCGATCCAGTTCCGTCAGGCGGCGTACGGCTGGAGCTTGCGCCAGTTCCGCCTGCGCCAGGCGGGTGGTGGCGCCAAAGATGACGCCCGGCGGCAGGGCGGCGCTCAGGGCAAAGAGCAGGCTGGTTTTGCCGCCGCCGCCGGTGAAGGCGACGATTTCGGGAGTGGAGCCAATGCCCAGGGCTGCCGGCAGCGACAGGCGAGGCGGCGTGAGCGCTGTCCATTGCCCGCGCTGCGCGGTTAAAATGGCTTCCAGCACGCCGCCGCCAATAGCTAACGCCTTGTCGGAAATGGTGAAGCAGGCGTCTACGTCACCGCGGGCGTCTATATCGCCAATTTTCAGCCCGGCGGGGACGTGTGTGCCAGGGGCAATGAGGCCACGCACGACGCCGTCGAAGGGGGCCAGGATGGGCTGGTCGCCGACGCTGCCCAACGGCTGGGCGGCGGTTACCCGGTCGCCAATTTCTACCAACCAAACGGCTGCGCCGGCTGTGGGAGCGCGGATGACGCGCTCGGCGCCTTTGCCGGCAACAATGCCGGGCGTGCCTGTGTTGGGCAAGGCGCTGCCCTGCCAGATGACGCGCCCCAGGCGGTGACCGCGCATGGTTTCGATGACGGCGTGGCAGTCAATGCCGGCAGCAAAACCCGGGCCCAAGGCAATCACCAGCGCCGCCTGATCCAGGCGGGTGTCCAGGTTGCGTTTCGCCATGCGGGCGTCAATTAAAATAGAGATGGGGCGCGGGAAGGCGGGCAGGTCAGGGGCGACGAGGACGGGGATCAAGCCCGCCTGCGCTTTGGCGACAGCTTCGGCTGCCGTCTCCACGCGCTGCGCCGTCATGCCTTCAACGGTGACTGTTCCTTCGCCCACGGCATCCGCCACCGCCACGCGCCGCCGCACAACCAACGGCTGCGCCAGTTCCAGCACGACTACGGGAAAGCCCGCCTGGTGCAGGCGGTAGATGACGCCTGTAGCCAGGTCGCCGCCGCCGCGGACGAGGGTGAGCAAGTGGGCAAAGGACATAATAAATGGTTAATTGGTGAATTGGTGAATTTGTGAATGGTTAATGGAGGGCGCCGTTTTCGTTAACAGTTCACGAATTCACCCGTTCACCCATTAATTATTGTTTCCCCCCTCCCGTTACGGCTTCTTCTATTTCGGCGGCGTGCGCTTGGAAGTGGCGGGCGGGGTAGTGGAACAGGGTTTCCAGGCTGACAAAGCCGCTGAGCATGGGGTCCCAGCCGGGGTAGGACATCCCTTTTTGCCACTCATCAGCCGCCACGCGGCGCAGCGCCGCCAGGGTGAGGGCGTGCGCTTTGTCGTACTGCGCTGCCAGGTAGGCGTGGGTGGGGCGGCGTCCGCCCCAGCGGGTGTACTGTTTGTTTAGCCAGTGAAAGAGAAAGGCGGGGAAGAAGCGGGGCAGCTGCCTAGAGCGGCGGATCAGGGCGACATCGGCGGGCAGAAATTTCAAGGCTACGCTCATGTGAAACAACATTTGCCCCACGTTCCAGGCGGGGTTTGGGGTGGGGGCATTAAAGCGACCGGCGGGAATAGATTGGAGCAGTTGGTGAAAAGCCGCGCGCGTCGCCTCCAACTCCTGCGCCAGCGCCTCCCCCATCTCGTCACCGTTCTGCCAATTCATTTCTGCCTTCTGCCTTCTGCCTTCTACCTTCTTACTTCAATCGTTTCGCCATCGGCGGGGATCAGGAGTTGGGCGGGGGAGATGCCGGCATTTTCCGCTGCCTGTCTCAATTCTGCCCGCGAGGTGAGGCAATGATCCAGCGCTTCCAGGTGCGTGGCAATGATCGTGCTGCGCGGCGCGTAGTGGCACATAGCTACCGTTTGCGCTGCGTCCATGATAATGCGCTCGCGTGCGTGAGCGCGTTCCCGCTGGCTGCCCCACACCGCGCCGCCTGAATGCGTGACAATTACGTCCGGCTGCCATTGGTCAATGGCGGCAGCTATTTCATCATACCATACGCTATCCCCCACCCAGTAGAGGGTGGGTTCGTCCGCCGCCTGAAAGACAAAACCAGAGACTTCCCCCATCATTTGCAAAATGTCCGCGCTGGTTCCGTGTCGCCCCGGCAGGCGGTGAATGCGCAGGTCGCCCCAGGCATGGGTGGAGACGACGGCGGTGACGTGGTGAAATCCTTTGCTGCGGATGGCGGCTTCGTTGGCGGGTGAGCAGAGCAGGGGGGTATCTTTGGGCAGAAGTTGCTGCGCGGC
>JAGVTM010000416.1 GCA_019136785.1 Chloroflexota bacterium
AGACGGCAGCGTCCTCTACAGCGATACGGGCGCCTGGTACGCGCAAGATGAGCCGCTGTTGGCTGACGATCTGAAACTGGTAGGTAAGCCAGACTACCTGATCCAGCAGGCGGACGGACTGATTATTCCCGTTGAGGTCAAGTCCAAAACGGCGCCGCCGCACCCACACGAAGGACACATACTGCAATTAGCCGCTTACTGCCTGCTGGTGCAGCGCAGCTACGGCGTGCGCCCGACGCACGGCATCTTGCAGTACAGCGACCGCGCCTTTTCGATTGATTTTACGTTCGACCTGGAAGAAACCGTGCTGGACCTGCTAATGGAGATGCGCGAGGGAATGCTGGAGCCAGAACTGGCCCGCAGCCATTATCAGGCGCAGCGATGCCGGCACTGCGGCTTCCGCACCGTTTGCGATCAAAGCCTCGTCTGATACCCTCGCTGCCTCAAGGAGCCGTGCTGAATGTGAGTGTGTACGGGATTGCCGGCGCGTTCCCATCTGCCGCGCTCACAAACCCCTGGTGAGTGGCGCTGTTGATCCCCAACGCATACGTCGTTCCCGCCGCCAGACGCACGGGCAAAACGCAGGTGCGCGCGTCGCGGAACACCGGGTCGCCCGTGATCTCTGGCGTTACGCCCCCCTCGGCCACCACAAACGACCAGCTATCCTGCCGCATATCGGTGCTGAAGACCACCACAATTTCCGTCAAACTTGCCGGCACATTCGCCGCGCCATTTTCCGGTATTGTGGATACCACCGTCACAGATAGCGGCAGCGGCGTAGGCGCTGAGGCTGCCGTCGGCTCTGCCGGCGCCGCCGGCGGCACACTTGTCGGTGCGGCTGGCGCAGTCGTTTCCTGAGCCGGCGGCGATTCTGCCTCTTTGCCATTACCCTCGGGTATAAAGTAAAGGGCTACCCCGATGGCCAACAATCCGATCCCCAGAATCAGCGCCGATTTCTGTCGCTGTGGGGCAATCGTAATCTTTCCGCCTAATTCGGAAGCCACTGCCAGTACCAGCAAAAGGATTCCGCCAATGACCAGAATGGTCGGCAGAGGTGTATTTTGTAATGAGCCGATGAACTCCATCCTGTACCTCCCTGGCGCATGGGTTGCGCGCCTGGCGCATGGGTTGCGCACCTGGCGCATGGTTGCGCACCTTGTCAAGGCTGCTTGCCTGATGCACAATATTGTAACAGTTTTCACAAGGCCAGGTCAATTAGCTTTAGCCGCCGGAAATGCCTGAGGTGGCAGGTTTTTTTGCGTTCGTCCGTTATAATAATCACGTTCGGGCGCAGAAGTTCCGAATTTCTGACCACTGACCACTCGCCACTGATCACTGTTTTCAAAGGAGGCTGGCTTGACTGAAATTCAGCGCGTGACCGGTATGCAGGACATCCTGCCCATGGCCCAGCGATATTGGCGTCACCTGATCCAGACGGGCAGCGAAGTCGCCCACCAGTTTGGCTTCCAACCGATAGACGTGCCCGTGCTGGAATATACCCACCTGTTTGTGCGTGGCGTTGGAGAAGCCTCCGATTTCTTTGTGAACAAAGAAATGTACACCATTGTCGAAGAAGATGGCGTCAGCCTGACCCTTCGCCCGGAGTTTACTGCTGGCATCGTGCGCGCCTACGTCGAAAATGGTATGCAAAACTGGGTGCAGCCCGTCAAACTGTTCACCGTGGGCCCCATCTTCCGCCGCGAGCGTCCGCAGGCGGGGCGCTTTCGCCAGCACAGCCAGTACAATGCGGAAATTATGGGCGAAACGGACCCGGCGGCAGATGTAGAAGTGATGATGCTGGCAATGACCCTGTTTCAACGCCTGGGTTTTCGCGGTCTAACGTTCCAATTGAACAGCACAGGCTGCCCGGCATGTAAGCCCGTTTACGTTGAAAAGCTGCGCGCTTTTATGGCTGACCACCTGCAAAGCCTGTCGCCGGTTGACCGCGAACGGATGCAGCGCAATCCCCTGCGTATCCTGGACAGCAAAGAACCAGGGATGGAAAAATTGTTGGCGAATGCGCCGCACATCGCCGACCACTTGTGCGCTGACTGCGCTGACCATTTCGCCGAACTGCGCCAGCATTTAGATCACCTGGGCCAGGCATACACCATTAATTTCCGCCTGGTGCGGGGCATTGATTATTACGTCAAAACTGTCTTTGAAGTCTGGGCAGAAGGGATTGGGGCGCAGGCGGCATTGTGCGGCGGCGGGCGGTATGATGGCGTCGCGGAGGCTATTGGCGGGCCCAGCACCCCTGGCGTTGGTTTTGGCGCAGGCATTGATCGCATTGTGTTGACTATGCAGACATGGGGCATTGAGCCGCCGCCGGCCCCGGAAGTGCCCATTCTGGTAGCCCACTTCGGCGGCGACACGAAGACAGCCGCATTAGCCCTGGCTTTTCGCTTGCGCCAGGCGCAGTTTCCCACACGGCTGGCTTTCGCCCGCGAACGGCGCAGCTTAAAGAGCCAGATGCGTGAAGCCAACAAGTTAAATGTTCGCTATGTGCTCATTTTGGGCGAGTCCGAGTTGGCGGCTAATGCCGTGGTGGTACGCCCGCTAGATGGCGGCGCGCAGGTAACGGTTTCCCTGGCAGAAGAGCAACTGGAGCAGTGGCTGCGCCAGGCGCTGGCTTGAGCGCAGGCGTCGAGCTTCAGCCGGATAGGGGCTGAAAGCTCCACTCCGCAAACGCCCGTGTCCCATCAATGAAACAGATCGGCATTTTATACCATCCCGAAAAAGCGATTACGCAGCAGGTGGCAGCGCAGGTAAGCCGCTGGCTGGACGAGCGGCAGGTCGAGAACTGGATTGGGCCCAATGCTGACCATGCCAGCGAAAGCCTGATCCAGAGCATTACCGAACTGCTGGTGGTCTTGGGCGGCGATGGCTCTACGCTGCGCGCCGCGCGGCTGGCGGCAGCGCACAATATTCCCATTTTCTGTATCAATATGGGGCGCGTTGGTTTCCTGAGCGAAGCTGAACTGGAAAATTGGGATGAGAAATTGAGCGCCGTGCTGCACGGTAACTATTGGCGGGAACGCCGCCTGATGCTGCAAGCGCAGATCTATCGCGGCGGCGAAGCCCACGAAAAGATGGTTGCCTTAAATGATGTGGTAGTGGGGCGGGGTATCCAGGCGCGCATTGTGCGCTTGAAGCTGTTTGTGGACAATGATCACGTCACCACGTACACGGCGGATGGCTTGATCGTGGCTACCCCCACCGGTTCCACAGCTTATTCCATGGCTGCCGGCGGGCCGCTGCTGCCGCCAGAACTGGAAAATTTTCTGGTGATTCCGGTGGCTCCGCACTTAAGCCTGGGCCGGGCGCTGGTGCTGCATCGCCAGGCGGTCATCTGCATTGAAGTGGAAATGGATCACGACGCCACTGTCACCGCCGATGGGCAGGAGGCCAGCCATTTGCGCAGCGGCGACCGCGTAATCTTGCAAAAGCACGATCACGCCGCCGTTTTTGCGCGTGTGGGCAGTTCGGGTTATTTTTATCGCCGTTTGATGAGCCGGCTGGGTGTGCATCGCACCACAGATTGAGAGGATAGGTATTATGCAAAACACAGATCCGCGCATTCGCTCGCTGCTGCGCCAGGCCAGCAATGTGGCTGCCGCTAACAAGCGAGCGGCAGCGGAACAGTTATACCGCCAGGTGATAGCCGAAGCGCCGGACGTGCCGGAAGCCTGGCTGGGGCTGGCCGGGGTATTGTCCGATCCCGAGGAGCGGGCTGCGGCTTATCGCCAGGTGTTGCAGTTAGATGACGAAAATGAGGCAGCGCGGGCGTGGTTGGAGGGGGGAGATGCCGGCATTTCCCCCACCCCAGACAACTCATCCCCGCAGATAGAGGATCCATTTGCCGCAGCGCGGCAGTACCTCCAGGAAGCCACCGCCCGCCCAACTTCGACTGCTGCGCCGCCGGCTAACAGCGCGCCCGCTGCCAGTGCGCCCGCTGCTGGCGCGCCCGCTGCTGGCGCGACGTCTCCTGTGGGTAACCCAACTACGGCGGCTGCTATCCCCGCCGCCCATCCCAGCCAGTCCGCCGAATGGCTGGTTTGCGCCAATCATCCTGGTCGCCAGACCAACCTGCGCTGCAATCGCTGCGACAAACCCATTTGTACCCAATGCGCCCGCCGCACGCCCGTTGGCTATCGCTGCAAAACGTGTGTGCGCGAGCAGGAAGATGTTTTCTACACAGCGGAACCGCTGCACTACGTCATCGCTGCCGCGGTGGCTCTACTGCTGGGAATTCTGGCGGCGCTGCTGGTCAGCTTCATCCCTTTCTGGTTCTTGCTCATTTTCATTGGGCCCGCCATTGGCACACTCATTGGGCGCGTCACTTTCCTGGCAATAGGCCGGCGGCGCGGGCGTTACCTGCCATACCTGGCGGCTGCTTTGGTGGCGCTCAGCGCTGTGGGTATTCTTGTTTTGGGCGGTAACCTCCTATCGCTAGGGATTTATGGTTTTCTGGCTGTCAGTTCTGTTTATTACCAACTCAAATAAGCCGTAGATCTATGTTGTCCGAACTCTACATTCGCGATTTTGCCATTATAGATTCGTTGCGAATCCAGTTTAATTTTGGCTTTAACGTGCTCACCGGGGAAACAGGCGCGGGCAAATCCATCATCCTGGATAGTTTGGGCCTTATTTTGGGTGGGCGAGCGGACACCAGTATGGTGCGCGCCGGCTGCGAAAAATCCATCGTCGAAGCGACTTTTGAACTGACGCCGCGGGCGCAAACCATTTTAGGCCCGCTGCTGTCTGAGCAGGGGGTGGAAGCCGAAGATGGCAGCGAAGACGTGCTGCTGCTGGCGCGCGAACTACGCGCCAATGGTCGCAGCGTTTGCCGCGTCAACGGTCGCACCGTGAATCTGTCCACTCTGAAAGAGATTGGCGACTATCTGGTAGACATTCACGGGCAGGGTGAGCACCTTTCGCTGCTGCAGCCCCGTTCCCACCTGCCGCTGCTCGATTCCTATGGGCGGCTGGATGCTGAGCGGCAGGCGTTGGCGCAGCAGGTGACACAGTTGCGCGCGGTGCAGCGCGAACTGTCCCAACTGCGCCAGAATGCGCGCCATGCAGCCCAGCGCATGGATTATCTGTCTTTCCAACTGCAAGAGATTGATGCTGCCCAGCTAAAGGTGGGCGAGGAAGAACTGCTGCGCGAAGAACGCACCCGCGTGGCCAATATGGAACAACTGATACAGCAGGCAGCCGTAGCCGTTTTCTTGTTGGAGGGCGCTGATGATGACTCCCCCTCCGTTTCTGATCTGTTGGGGCAGGCGGAACGGGCCGTGACCGAATTGGCGGAACTAGACCCGGCGCAGGCGCCCTGGTTGGAGCAGTTGCAGGGGCTGGTCTTCCAGTTTGAAGAGTTGTCGCGCGATTTGCGCCGCTATCAGGAATCATTGGAGTTTGAACCGGAACGGCTGGCGTTTCTGGAGGAACGGCTGGAACTGATCAACCGCCTGAAGCGCAAATATGGCGCAGACATTCCTGCTATTCTGGCGGCGCGCGAAAAGGCGGCAGTGGAGCTAGATAGTATTACGCATAGCGACGAGCGGATGCAGCAATTAGCCCAGGAAGAAACGCGCTATTTGCGCCAGATTGGGCAGATGGCTGCCGCCCTTTCGCAAAAGCGGCAGGTTGCCGCCCAGGCGTTGGCGGCAGCCGCAGAAGCGGAACTGGCTGTGCTGCGCATGCCTGGGGCGCGTTTTGCCGTTGACTTCCAGCGGCAGCCCGATCCAGACGGCGCCTACGTAGGCGAAGAACGGCTGGCATTTGACCAGAGCGGCATTGATCGGGTGGAGTTCTTGATCTCGGCTAACCCAGGCGAACCGCCACGGCCCATGGCTCGCGTCGCCAGCGGCGGCGAAACGGCGCGGCTGATGCTGGCCCTCAAGACGGCGCTGGCTCAGGTGGACGCCACGCCCACCCTTATTTTTGACGAGATTGACCAGGGCATTGGCGGGCGCGTGGGGGACACGGTGGGGCAGAAGTTGTGGCGTCTGTCCCACGTAGGTGAGCATCAAGTCATTGTGGTTACCCACCTGCCGCAGTTGGCGGGCTATGGCGATGCCCACTTCCAGGTGGGCAAACGTGTAGACGGCGGTCGCACGCACACGGTGGTGCAGCCCCTGGACATGGCCGGGCGGGTGAACGAGCTGGCTGCTATGCTAGGCACAGGCGAGGGCGACGCCCAAAATGGCGCGCAATCTATCTTGCGCCAGGT
>JAGVTM010000620.1 GCA_019136785.1 Chloroflexota bacterium
ATTGCCTCAGCCTTGCGCAGCGTGCCAGAGTTAGCGCCGCGCGAAATGGAAGTCTTTGAACTCATTGGTCAGGGGTTGAGTACCGACTACGTGGCTGGTCGTCTGGTTATTGAGAAAAAGACCGTTTACGGCCATATTGAGCGCATCTACCGCAAACTGGGGCTGCATCGCCTGCGCCAGGAGGCATACCTTTCCCAACCGGCCACAGTGGCTATCGTTTGTTTGCTGTGGCATATGTCCGGAGGCAATTATGTTTGACCCCGCCAACCGTGAATCCATTACAAGCCAGACCAACCCCGAAACGGCTTCGCCGCTGGAACTCTGGCGGCGCATTTTCTGGGCGCCGTCAGAATGGCGGATTAAGGAGTTTGGCAAAGATATGCTCTTTTGGGTCATTGTAGCCACGCTGCTCCTCGGTGTGGCGCAGGGCTTTTACTGGCGACAGGTTCTAGGGCAGCCCTTTGGCGGCTTTCTGGCTTATTATGAGGTGAGGCGCCCTGGCTGGTATGTGCATTCAGAAACGCCGCCCTGGTGGCCAGGGCTAGAGCCGGTCAATGGCATACGCCATCACGATAAGTTATCGAACTGGCCTGCCATCCCCATCAATCAGGAGCAGTTTACCCGGTACGTTACCGCTGCGCCCACAGTGAGTGAGCGCGTGGAGCGCCAGGGACAGACGCAGGACGTGACCGTGCCCGTCGTGGAATTCCAATTCTCACACCTGGTAGACCTGCGTTCTGGCGATCTACTGACGGCGATGGGCTTCTGGCTATTGGCGCTGGCTGTTTACATCACCAGGCCACGAGAACGGGTCAACCGGATATTGGCGCTGCTCTTTTGCCTGGCTGCCCTCAATGCCTGGGTTTCGCCGCCGCTGTTGATCCTGCGCCAGCAGGGCCTGGAGTTGTGGATCGTCTTGTTTGATCATGCAGTGGTATTGCCCCTGATTGGCGCCGTCTTAATTCATGCCGTGCTGCTTTTTCCCACGCGCAGTCGTTTTTGTGACAGTCGCCCTCTGCGTTTTGGCATCTATGCGGCGGCTGTGACGCTGGGGTTACTGTTTGGCGTCCCCTGGTGGTTGTTCTGGCATTCGGGTCTGGAGGCATCAGGCTTACCCACCCTGTCCGCGCTGATTGAGTGGGCTAACAAAGGCACTACGGGGCTGCTGGCGGCGGGCTTAGGCTTGCTGGTGATACGCACCGGCTGGATGCTCTATTCCCACCGGTTTGATCGCCGCGTTAAACGCCAGGCGCGCGTGATGTTATTAGGGCTGGGTGTGGCTTCGCTGTACCTGGCGCCTGTCCTGTACCGTATGGGCGTCGGGCCGGACGGGCAGGAATCCACCTGGAGTGAACATCCCGCCTTGTACCTGGGTCTAGCCATCACGCCTATCCTGCTAACGATGGACATACTGCGGCAAAAGCGATGGGGGAAACAACGGATAGGCATCGCCGCGCTGCTGTGGGTGGCGATATTTCTCTGCCTGTGGCTGGGTCAGGTGGCTTCTGGGTTTTTGCTAGATATGGATCTGTCTTACACCTTTCTGGCAGTACCTGTAGCCTTCACCGTGATCGCCCTGCGGTACCAGAGCTGGGGACAGACAGGCGAAGCGTGGCTGGCTTCTGGCGCCTGCTGGCTGGCAGTCATAATCGGCGTGAGTGGGGTTGCTGCCGGCATTCTGCACGCCTGGCTGCGGAACCTTCATGTGTTTTCGGCTGACCTCACCGTCTCGCCCTTTGTGCCCATCTTTATCATCATCCTGGGCATCAGCATCCTGTGGAGCAGCCAGGTGCGCTGGAGTGGCTACTTTGGCGCCCTGCTGCACTGGCAAAGCCGCAACTACAAAGCCGCCAACCGGTTTGCGCAGCGCATTGCCCACCAGACCAATCTCAACTACCTGCCGCACCTGGCGGCGCAGGCGTTAGTAGAGGAGTTAGCGCTGGAATCAGCCGGTCTCTGGCTGTGGGATGAAAACCGGCAGCAGTTCTGGCTGCAAGGGGAGGCCGGTCAATGGGCTACCCCCGCCCCTGCTTCCCTTCCCGTTGCGGCAGACGCCGTCGCCCACCTGCACCAGACCACCGTTTTCCGTCTGGATAACCCCGATATTCCCCTGGCAGACTGGCTCAAACCGCTGCATGACCTGGCGGAAATTGTTATCCCTCTATCCACGCCTGATCGGCTGTCTGGCTTGCTGGCGCTGGGCAAACGTTGGGACGAAGATACATTTGACCAGCGCGACCTGGACATTGTGTCCCTGATTGCGCAGCAGACGACGCTGCTCTTGCTATATGCGGAGCAGTTAGCCACGCTGCGCCGCCTGCCGGGGATTGTAGATGCCGTTCAGGAGCAAGAGCGTGCCAAAATTGCGCAGGAACTGCACGACACGGTACAACAGTTCCTGGGGCGGCTCCCCTTTACGCTGGAAACGATCCGCGAACTTCTGCTGCGCAAACCGTTCCGCGCCACCCAACTGTACCGCCAATTGTTGACCGACATCGAAAGCGCTGCCCGCACCTTGCGTGAAATACGCAGCAGCCTGACGGCGGCGGACGTGCACAGTGGCTTGATTGCGCCCATCCAACATCTGGCAAATCAGGTGCAGCAGCGCACGGGAGCATCGCTCAAAGTAACCATTGACACTGGCGTAGATCAGACGCTGCCGCTGCCGGCGCGCCACGCGCTTTATCGCGTAGTGCAGCAGGCGTTAGATAATGTGGAAAGCCACGCCCAGGCGCAGCAAGTCGAAGTCGAACTGCGCTGTTTGGCTGACCAGGTTTATTTTTGCGTGCGGGATGATGGGCGCGGGTCTTCTGTGGCGCAGCGGCAGCAAGCCAGCTACGCGGGTCACGTGGGCTTAACTTCTATGGAAGCGCGGGTTCAGAATTTGGGCGGCAAGTTTTGCTTTGTTTCCTCGCCAGATGCCGGCACAGAAGCCAGCGGCTGGATACCTATACCGCCCCCTGCGCCCTCCCCACCCGTTACGAATTCCGCCCCACAGGTCGCGCAGACGTAACTCCTCCCCTGCTGCGCCAGGCGAGCGCCGCAAGGGCAAACAAACCCAATCAGACGCGCCGGATTCCCCACCGCCAGACCATAGTCAGGCACATCCCGCGTCACCACTGCCCCCGCCCCCACCATCGCCCACCGCCCCACGCGCACCCCCGGCAGCAAAACCGCCCCCGCGCCCAAAGAAGCCCCCCGCCCCACCCACACAGGCGACGCCTCCCAATCCGCATCCGTTTTCAACGTCATATCCGGGTTGACCGCGCGCGGGCGTTTATCATTGGTCACAATCACCCCAGGCCCAAAAAACACACCATCCTCCACCGTCGCCGGATGATAAACGTACACCCCATTTTGCAGCTTACAGTTGTCCCCCAGCGTCACGTCAAAATCCACGTAGACGCCCTTGCCCAAAATGCAATTCCGCCCAATCACCGCTCGCTCCCGCACCTGCGCCTGGTGCCAGATTTGCGTCCCCGCCCCAATCCGCGCCTGCGGCGACACTTCCGCCGTTGCATGAATCCGAACCCTTTCCTGAGACATGAAACCCATCGCTCCTTCGTAAATGTAGGGCGATTTTCCAAAATCGCCCACCCGATTTTGAAAAATCGGGCTACAAGCTCCGTAGGGTGGGCGGGTTGGCAACCCGCCCATGCTTCAAAAATAACCTCACGCGGAGACGCGGAGGACGCAGAGAAAAATTCGTGAAAATTCGTCTAATTCGTGGCAAAAACCCTCACCCCTTCCTCTGCCGTGTTTGCAGCAGCGCCTGCAGCCGCGACACCACCATATCCGTCGCCACCCGATTTAACCCCCCTTCGGGGATAATCACGTCCGCATACCGCTTACTCGGCTCCACGAATTCCAGGTGCATCAATCGCACCTCGCGCAAATACTGGCTGACCACCGACTCCAGCGAACGCCCCCTTTCTTCCATATCCCGCTTCATGCGACGGATAAAGCGCACATCCGCATCCGTGTCCACGTAAATCTTCACGTCCATCAACTGGCGCAACTCTTTGTTCGTAAAAATCAAGATGCCATCAATCAAGATAACGGGCGCTGGCTCCACGAGCATTGTTTGTTCCGCGCGGCAATAGTGCGCAAAGTCATAAACAGGAATTTGTACCGGCTGCCAGCGCAACAACTGCCGCACATGCTCAACCAGCAGTTCCGTTTCTAACGAATCCGGGTGATCGTAATTTTGCTGAATCCGTTCCACCAGCGAAAGGTGCGGCATATCCCGGTAATAAGCGTCGTGGGGCAAATAAGCGATGTGGTCAGCGCCAATGGCTGCCAGAATCGAACGGGCAATCGTGGTCTTGCCTGAAGCCGTGCCGCCAGCCACGCCAAAAACAATCGGAGGGGGTTCGTTCATACCTGTTTCCACTGGCGCGCATCGTTCTTGTGCCTCTTTAACGCCGCCAGCGCCGCCATTATACTCAAACTCCCCCCGCCAGACCCCTTTCACTCTGCGCGCTTTGCGGCAAAAAAATATAAGCCCCCCCGGTCGGCTAGCCGGAGAGGCTTAATTAAGCCCGCGAACGGGAATATGGAGCCATACTATACTATCCCCTTTTCTTTTTATTTTTCTCCCCAAATGCCACGAATTTTTCAAATTGGTGTTTTTTCATTTTATTCCTGGTTGGGGGCAGGTTTGAAACCTGCCCCTACCAAAACAAAAAAGGCCGGCATCTGACTCGATGCCGGCCTTTCCCTCTCCAGAAGCCACCCAAGAGACTTGAACTCTTAACCTCACGCTTACGAAGCGTATGCTCTGCCGATTGAGCTAGGGTGGCGAAGCGATTTGATTATAACAAGCCGTAGAATCATTGGCAACTAATTTTGCCGCCGCCAGTCCGCGCGGCGGTAGATCGCCGCCGTGAAAAAGCGTTCCTGAAACTCAGTCAGGGCGCGAATCTGCTCGTCGGTGTAGGACTTGCCTGGCGGCGCAACGACCAGTTTGTCATCGTCGTCATCCAGGCGATGGATAATGGCGATACATTCCCCCACAAACTCTGGCACAGCCGCAACCACGCCCAAAACGTAGGCGTCAACCTCCTCCCCATCCCCGCTGACCGTGCCCGGCACATAACCATAATTGACAGGATAAGCAAAACCATGCTGCGGATGCAAAGACCCCAGTTGCCTATCCACTACCACCCGCACCACCTTTCCTAAAAAAGCGCGCGCCACCACGCCCGGTCTTTCCTCATAATTGCCCATAACACTCCATCGCTACCCGCATCAGTAACCGCCTGCCCTTTCGCTGGCACACCAACGGGTCACGGCTGAGACACCTCCAAAACGAACCCGGCTTGACATACATGACATTGCCTTTTTGCTCATGCTCTCCTTTCTGTTTATACTTGTCGCCATTATCGGGCATCATCGGGTCATTTTAACGCTGCTACCGTCTTACGCAATTCCAGATAGCTAACCAAACCGGCTTCGTTCAACAGGATTCATGCGGCGGCGTATAAGCTGGTTCTGGCAGGCGTCTTTTGACTACGCCGCATGAATCCTTATCCGTCAGGCGGCTGGAGTAATAATATCACACCTATGAAGCTACCAGACTATTGGCTGACACGCCCAACCACGCACTTTGACGCTAAAACTCAGATGGCATTTGATGAGTTGCTGGAGACAAGTCTCAGCAGCGGCGGATGCCCGACCATTTCATTCAATTTGCCCTGGCCCAAGTGGCAGTTCCTTTGCTATATGGCCGATCATCACGGCATTGCCCTGCATGGATCTGGCAATCCCCATATCGCCCTCTTCGAGCCGCGCCAGTCCAACGACCTCAACGAATTTGGCAATCAGAAAGCTGTCTATGCCGCCTCGGATGGCTTGTGGGCCATGTTCTTTGCCATCGTGGATCGGGATCGCTTTGCGATGTCCGTCACCAACGCCTGTGTTCGCCTGGCCGACGAAACAGGAACTATTCACGGCCCCTACTATGTCTTCTCCGTCAGCCAGGGAATCCTGTCCAGTCAGCCCTGGCGAACGGGCACGGTCTATCTCTTGCCACGCAATACATTCATGACTCAGCCGCCCATGGCATTCGGCTCCTACGAAGTCCATATCGCGCAGTTGGCCAGCCTCGCGCCGGTTCAGCCAATAGCGAAAATCACCGTGACGCCGGCAGAATTCCCCTTTTTGGCGCACATCCGGGGGCATGACGACCAGCGGCTTCAGGAGTACGCCACAGCATTGGAAACAGGCGC